>JALREE010000245.1 GCA_023256835.1 Pseudomonadales bacterium
CGCAGTTTCACAATTTCCGCCTTCTGCGGGGATTGCATGGCGAGCTTCTCCAGCGCTTCGTGAATGGCCAGCACCGTGTCGTCTGTGTCCCCGGTCGCAATCGTCACATGTTCCAGATCCACCCGTTCCAGTTGATGGCGGTGTTCTTGGCCAGAATGGTGATGCCGCGCTCACGTTCCTGATCGTTGGAGTCCATGACGCGCTCCACCACCTTGCCGCGATCTTCCAGCGTACCGGACTGCTGCAGAAGGTTGTCGACGAGCGTGGTCTTGCCATGGTCAACGTGGGCGATGATGGCGATGTTGCGGATTTTCTCGATCACGAGCTGATGTCCTGTAAGTGAGGGAAGCGGGGCCGGCTGGGCAAAAAGGCCGTGGAGTATACACCAGCGCCCGCGCGGCTAGCTACCCGAGGCAGCGATGGCCCACGCCTGGCTCCGTTTCCGGATCGCCTTTCCCCACACTTCAGTCAATAACTGACGCTGCGAGACGATGCGCCCGCTGCAGGACAACAGCATGCGCAGCAGATCGGATTCCTGGCGAGTCAGCCGCACGCGCTGCCCTGCCTTGCGATTGCAGCGCCGCCAGCTCGAATCTGGATTCTGGAATACCCGGGGCTGCGTCGATGACGTCGATGAACAGGCCGGCTTCCGGCTTGGCCGACTCTCGGCTGCAGCGCAGGGCCCCTGCTCAGCGAGTCGACGGCACGTCCAGGCTGCATCAGCGCCGCCAGAAGGCGGGACTGAACAACACGATGATTGTCAGAAACTCGAGTCGGCCCATGATCATGCCCGCGCAAAGCACCCATTTGGCCATGTCCGGCAGGCTGGAAAAATTTCCTGCCGGTCCAATGATCGGCCCGAGTCCGGGCCCGACATTCGCGAGAGCCGTGACGGAACCGGTCAGACTGGTCACCAGGTCCAGCCCTGTCAGCGACAGCAACAAGGTCATGACTGTCAGGCACAGCACCATCAAGAACAGGAAGGCGACCAGCGAGCTCAGGATCTCGTCCGACACGGTCACCCCGTTGTAGGAGCGGGGCAGTGCCGCCCGCGGGTGAATCGCGCGGGCCACCTGCTCGCGGATCAACGTCACGCACAGCTGGATGCGGAAGGTCTTGATGCCGCCACTGGTAGAGCCCGAACAACCGCCGAGGAAGGTGGCGAAGAAGAACACCACGATCGCGAAATTGCCCCACTGCGAGTAATCCGCGCTGGCAAACCCGGTGGTCGTGACCACCGACACCAGGTTGAAAGTGGCGAGGGTGACTGCCTGACCGACGGAGGTATCGCCGGTCTGCCACACAGCCACGGCCAGGGAGGCACTCAAGACCGCCATCATCAGCAGCATGCCGCGCAGCTGGCGATCACCGAGCGGGGCGAGGCTGCGGTGCCTCAGCGCACGCAGATACAGCACGAAGGGCGACGCCCCCAGGATCATGAAGACGATGCAGATCCAGTGCAGCGCCGGCGAGCTGAACTGCGCGAAGGAGCTGTCCGAGGTGGAGTAGCCGCCGGTCGAGATGGTCGCCAAGGCATGGTTGACTGCATTGAAGGTGTCCATGCCGAAGACCCGGTAGAGCAGCGCGCACAGCAGGGTCAGCACCATGTAGACCAGCACCATGTGCTTAAGCAGCTGCTGGGTGCGCGGCATTGACTTGTCCGACCAGTCCGAGGATTCCGTGCGAAACAGTTTCATGCCGCCAAGACTGAGGAATGGCAACACGGCAATGGCCATGCCGATGATGCCCATGCCTCCGATCCAATGCAGCAACGACCGCCACAGCAGGACATCCGCGGCCATCGCGTCGAGGCCGACCAGCACAGTGGAACCCGTCGTCGTCATCCCCGAGACGGATTCGAAGACTGCATCGGCCAGTGACAGCCCCTCCAGGCTCAACAACAGGGGCATGGCTCCGAACAGCGGCACCACGAGCCATGCCGTTGCCGTGATCAGGAACATTTGCCGGGGCTGCAGGTGCGGCGAGCGATGCGCATGCCCCACAGCGATGCAGATCAGCCCGGCACCCCCGCTCAGCAGTGCGCTCAATGCATAGGCAGGCAGATTGCCGGAGGCCAGACGCCAGGCAAGCAGCGCAGGAAACCCCTGCAGCAGGGCAACGAAGCAGAGCGCCACACCGAGTACGACCAGAACGGGACTGAAAGTTTTCATGTGCGCAGTTTAGAGCAGCCCGCATAAAGTCACCATGCGCGAAACACCCCTGCACTGCGGCAAACGCGGTTAAATTTGTGCTTCGACCGACAGTAATCGCCTGCGCTCGCGTAGTAACAGCGGCCGAATTCAGGAATTTCTTGCGGTCCGCTGATCTTGCGGCGCTTTGCAGCGTATACCAGCGCAAAGGCCGTGGCGTCTCGCTCACCCACTTTTCCAAAGCAGCTTTCCACGAGGTTCACCCAATTGAAGCGAGCTCTTCTTCCCATCACGATCCTGGCTGTCGCCGGCGTCGTGTTCGTCATGCTTGTGCGCAATCCGGAACGGCTTGAAGCCGTCGCCCCCGAACAGGCCCTGACCACCGTGCGAGTCGCGCCGGTCGAGCCCCGGAGCGTCACCATGCAGTTGCGCTCCCAGGGCAAGGTGCAAGCCTCGCGTCGCGTCAGCCTGTCGGCAGCAGCGGCAGGTCCGGTCTCCTGGATATCACCAAACCTGGTGGCCGGCGGCTACTTCGCTGCGGGCGAAGCCATCCTGCGCCTTGACAGCAGCGACTTCGAGAACGCTCTCATCCGCGGGCAGAGCGCGGTGAGCCAGGCCGAGACCGATGCCCGGCATTCGAGCACGGAGCTTGAGCGCTATCGCGAACTCGCCGCCCGTCGTCTGGTCAGCGAATCCCAGCTGCAGGAACTGCAGCGTCAGGCCGACAACGCCGCCGTTCGTCTGCGCGATGCCCGGGCAGCCCTGGCCCAGACGGAATTGGAACTCAAGCGCAGTGAAGTCACCGCGCCTTTCGCCACCATCGTCGAGAGCACCAGCATCGAGCTTGGCCAGCACGTGAACCGCGGTTCCGCCCTGGCCACCCTGCTCAGCGCCGACGAGGTGGAAGTGCGCCTGCCGCTCGCCCTCACCCAGCTCGGCTACCTCGACATTCCCCTGGGTCATCGCGGTGAATTGCCGGAGGATGCGCAGGCACCAGTCACGCTGCAGGGCATGTTCGGTGGTCAGTTGCACACATGGACCGGGCGCCTGGTGCGCACCGAAGCTGGCATCGATGCCTCCAACAACGCCGTGCAGGCCATTGTGCGGGTAGACAACCCGCAGTCCGTCGGCGCCGCCGAGGAAGACGCGAACGCCATCCCGCTGCCCGTCGGGCTCTACGTGGAAGCCACCATCAAGGGCAAGTCCGTCGACAACATCGTCGACTTGCCACGAGAAGTGATCCGTGGCGGCAACCAGGTGCTGGTGGTGGATACCGAGAACCGCATGCATTTCCGCGAGGTCGAGATCCTGCGCCTGGAAAGCGACCGCGTCCTGATCAGTGGCGGACTGCGCGCCGGCGAGCTCATCTGCATGTCCCCCATCCAGGCTGTGGTTGACGGCATGGCCGTCCAGGTCGTGCAGCAATGAGAACGGTCGTCACCTGGTTCATCGACAACCCCATCGCCTCGAATCTGCTGATGATGGTGTTCCTCGTCGCGGGCGTCGTGTCCTACTCCAATACCCGGCAGGAAGAATTTCCCAGCATCGAGACCGGCACCATCCAGGTCAACATCCCCTACCCGGGCGCCGCGCCGGCGGAAGCCGAACAGGCCGTGTGCGTGCACCTAGAAGCCGCCCTGCAGAACATGGAAAACATCGAGCGCATGACCTCCACGGCACGTGAAGGCGGCTGTGCGGCCACGCTGCAGCTGGCACCGGGCGCCGATCTGAACCGCATGCTCAACGAGACCAAGAGCACCATCGACGGCATCACCACCTTCCCGGCCGACATCGAGCAGCCCACCGTGCTGTCGTTCTCGCCCACCAGCACGGTGATGTCCCTGGCCCTGGTGGCCGACACCGACGACACGAGCCTGAAGGAGCTGGGCGAGCAGATCCGCATGGAGCTCATCGATCTGCCCGGCATCTCGCGCGTCGAAGTGAACTACATCCGCCCCTACGAGATCTCCGTGGAGGTGTCCGAGTTCACGCTGCGTCAATACAACCTGTCGCTTGACCAGATCGCCAACGCCATCAACAGCAACGCCATGGACATGCCAGCCGGCACCCTGCGCACCCCGGGGGGCGAGATCCTGTTGCGCAGCAAGGGACGCATGTATACCGGCGCGGAATACGAGAACATCGTGGTGCGTGCCTATCCCGACGGCTCCCAGCTGCGGCTGGGTGACATCGCCACGGTGCGCGACGGCTTCGAGGAGGGTTATCTGACCGCCCGCGTCAACGGCAAGAACGCCGCCATCGTCGAGATCTACCGCGTGGGGGACGAAGACACCGTGGATTCCGCCGCGACGGTGAAGGAATACGTCGCTCAGCGGCAGTCCCGCCTGCCCGCCAGCGTGGAGCTGATCGTGCTGACCGACGACGCCAAGGGTCTCGAGGAGCGCATTGCCACCGTGGCCAGCAATGCCTACTCGGGCTTCATCCTGGTGGTGATCGTGCTCACGCTGTTCCTGCGCTTCAAGACAGCCGTATGGGTGGCGGCAGGCATTCCCGTCGCGATGCTCGGTGCGTTGTCGCTGTTCCCCACGATGGGCCTGACCATCAGCTCGCTGACCATCATGGCCTTCATCCTCGTGCTGGGGATCATCGTGGACGATGCCATCGTGGTGGGCGAGCGCACTTACGTGTACGAACAACAGGGCATGAGTCCTCGCGATGCTGCCGCGGAAGGCACCTTGAGCGTGTCCGTACCCGTGATTTTCGGGGTACTGACCACCATCGCGGCCTTCCTGCCACTGCTGATCCTGAGCGGCCCGATGGGCGCCTTCTTCAACGTGATCGGCGTCGTGGTGGCGCTCTGTCTGATCTTCAGCCTGATCGAATCCCAGCTGATTCTCCCGGGCCATCTCGCGCATCGCCGCACCAAGGGCTATTTCCTGGAAGGCAGCCCGGTGATCGAGCGCTGGCTGAGTCTGCAGAAGAAAATCTCAGGCGGACTGGAAACCTTTGCCGAGAAAGTCTACCAACCTGCACTGCGCGCATGTCTGGAGTACCGCTACGCCTCCCTGGCCACGGCCACGGCGATCATCCTGCTCACGGCGGCTCTGCTGATTAGCGGCAGGGTGATCTTCCAGTTCTTCCCGGCAGTGGAAGGCGATCGTATCTACGCAAGCATTCAGATGCCGGAAGGGGTGGCGGTCGACGTGACCGAAGAGGCGCTGGCCCGCATCGAGACTGCAGCAGCCGAACTGGTGCAGGAGCTGGAGGCCGAGCTGGACGCCCGCATCGCGGCCGGTGATGCGCCGGCCGAACCGGGCCATGTCGTCGAGAACACCCTCACCACCCTGGGTTCCCGCATCAATCGCGGCGGTCCTGCCATGGGGCGCGGCGGCGCCGGCGGCAGCCATATCGCCGAAGTGGTGATGATCCTCAGCTCCTTCGATGCGCGCGGCCAGGTCAGCGCCAACGATATTCGCGACCGCTGGCGCGAGAAGGTCGGCGTGATTCCGGATGCCCTGGAGCTGAACTTCGTGTCCGATTCCTTCTCGGCCGGCCAGGCACTGAGCTTCCGTCTCGAGGGCCGCAACGAGGACACCCTGCGCATCGCCACCGCAGAGCTGCGCGAAGCCCTGGGGCGTTACCCCGGCGTCTTCGATGTCAGTGACTCCTTCCGTGCCGGCAAGCAGGAGGTACAGATCGAGCTGCTGCCCGAAGGCGAACTGCTGGGCTTCACGCTGCAGGATGTGTCGCGTCAGGTGCGCCAGGCCTTCTATGGTGCGGAATCCCAGCGCATCCAGCGTGGTCCGGATCAGATCAAGGTGATGGTGCGTTATCCCGAGAACGAGCGTCAGTCCATGGGTAATCTGGAAGACATGCTGCTGCGCACAGCCAACGGCGGTGAGGTGCCGCTGTCCAGCGTGGCACGCCTGTCACTCGGGAACAGCTACTCCAGCATCAACCGCGAGAACGGCCGACGCGTGATCACCGTGAATGCTGACGTCAATCGCGCCGTCAGCGCCCCGGAGCAGGTCACGCGCGAGATCGCGGCGGAGTTCACGCAGCGCTGGAACGACGAATACCAGATCACCATGTCCCTGGGCGGTGAGGGCGAACAGCGCGACGAGTCGCTGGGCAGCCTGCTGTCCACCTACCCGCTGGCGATGCTGATCATCTTCGCTCTGCTGGCAATTCCGCTGAAGTCCTACGCCCAGCCGCTGCTCATCATGAGCGTGATTCCCTTCGGCGCCATCGGCGCCATCCTGGGGCATTTCATCATGGGCGTGGAACTGGTGTTCTTCTCGCTGATCGGCATTGTGGCGCTGAGTGGCGTGGTGGTGAACTCCAGCCTGGTGCTGGTGGACTACATCAACGGGGAAGTGAAAGAGGGGCACACGCTGCAGGAGGCAGTGGCCAGTGCCGGGGTAGCCCGCTTCCGGCCGATCTTCCTTACGTCAATGACCACCTTCATCGGCCTGGTGCCGCTCATGTTTTCGCCAACGCCAGCCACCTTCTTCATCGTGCCCATGGCGATATCCCTGGGTTGGGGCGTGCTCTTCGCCACGGTGATCACGCTGTTCCTGGTGCCGAGTCTGTACCTGATCCTGTACGACTTCACCACCCACGGGGCGCATGAGGAAGATCACAGCCGCACCCCGGTCTCCGCACTCTGACGGCGTGGCGGCGTGTCCAGTGTCGGACACGCCGCCTTGACCCTTGGTCTCAGATCGCTCGCAGCACCCTGCTCAGATCCTCCCGCCTGTACGGTTTCTCCAGAATCTGCCAGTGCGGCGCAATCGCGTCGCGGCGACTCTCATCGAGATAGCCCGTGGTCAGGATGATGTGCACATGGGGCTGATGATGCGCCACCCAGGTGGCCAGCTGCACGCCATCCAGGGCCCCCGGCATGGCGATGTCGGTCAGCAGGATGTCCACTGACTCGTGCCGCAGCAGCGCCTGGGCCTCTTCCCCCGACGCCGCCTCCAGCACACTGAAGCCCATGTCCGTCACCATGCGCACGGCAATGCGGCGCAGGAATTCCTCGTCATCCACCAGCAGCACGCGCAGGGCGCGCGCCGGGGAGTCAGGGGCCGGCGCCTCGACGCGCGCCTCCACATCCAGATCATGGGATGCCAGGATGGGCAGGTAGAGACTGACCGTGGTGCCCTTGCCCTCCTGGCTCTCGATCTGCACGGTGCCATTGAGCTGCCGCGCGAAGCCATAGACCATGGGCAGCCCGAGGCCCGTGCCGTGACCGCGCTCCTTGGTGGTGAAGAAGGGCTCGAAGACATGCTTGAGGACATCTTCTGGAATGCCCGTGCCATTGTCGCGCACACTCACCCGGGCGTAAGCGCCGGCAGGCAGGTCGAGTTCGCCTTCGTGCAGCGTCACCTCGGCCGTGCTGACCACGACACAGCTGTCGCTGCGGCCCTGCAAGGCATCGCGCGCATTGATCAGCAGATTGATGATGGCATTGGTGAAGCCCGTCCTGTCCATGGACACCCAGAGCGGCGTGCGCGAGAGCTGCGTTTCCAGCCGCACATGCTTGCTCACGGTGGTTGCCATCAAAGGCGCCAGCTCGCCCAGTTGGGAATTCAGTTCAGCTGAGCGCGTTTCGAGCGTCTGCCGACGCGCCACGGCCATCAGCGAACGCGTCACGCGCGAAGCGCGCAAGGCAGCATCGAGCGCGTTGCGCGCATGCCCGGCATCGTCGGCCCGCAGCTTGTGCAGATCGAGGTAGTCGAGGTTGGCAATCACGATTCCGAGCAGGTTGTTGAAATCGTGGGCGAGGCCGCCCGTGAGCTGACCGATGGCTTCGAGCTTCTGCGCTTCACTGCGCTTTTCCTCGAACAACTTGCGTTCGCTCAGATCACGGATCAGGCCGATGTACTCCAGCACGCCGTGAATGCTGACCTCTTTCACGGCCAGTTCGGCAGGGAACAGCTCCCCATTCGCCCGGCGGGCCTGCACCTCGATGGTGTGATTGATCACCTGGCTGGGACTGCCCGGCACGCGCCTGAGCATGGCCTTCTCGTGCGCGTGCTGCGAGGCTTCCGGCACGATCAATTCGCCCAGCGAGCGGCCCATGGCCTCGTGCACCGGATAGCCGAACAGTTCCACCGCCGCCTCGTTCCATTCCGTCACGCGACCCTGCGCGTTCATGGCCACCATGGCGTCCGGGGTGCTGTTGATGATCTGAGACGTGCGGTACAGCATCTGGGTGCGCGCCCGTTCGGTCCGCAGGCGCTGCACATAGACCATCGTGGCAAGCAGACTCATGAGCAGGGACACGAGCAGCACGATGAACGGCGTGAAACTCTGGTTCTGCGCCAGGAACTGCGCGCGCGGCTCGGCGAAGACCTGCAGCTGACGCCCGGCGACGTCCAGCACCTTGCTCATCAGGAAGGGCCTCTCTCGGGACAGCACATCCGGCTGCTCAAGCCCCATGGCCAAGTCATTGGTGAACACGCGGCTGACGGCCTCGGGTTCGGTGACATCGAACATGCTGACCACCGCATCGCTGATCAAGTCCATGCTCGTCTGCGCCAGCAGATCGTCGTAGCGGATGACCGCCACGACGAATCCAGCCGGCAGCGCTTCCAGCGACGCGTCGGCAACACGCACCGGCCACAGGAGCAGCGCCCCCGGTGCACTGTCTTCGCCCTGGCTCTGCACCAGCGCCAGTGGGGGCGTCAGCACTGGCTGGTTGAGCCGAATGGCCTCATCGATGCTGAGCCTGCGGGAGGGGTCGGAATAGATGTCGAAGCCCAGTGCCCCGGAATTGCTGGCCATCGGCTCGATGTGAAACACCACCACATGCAGAGGATGCGCAGCAGCCACCTGCAACTGCCCCTGCGCATCGCGCTCGCGAATGCGGAAGCCTGCATAACCTTGTTGCTGCGCCAGCGCCTCGACAGCTGCGCGTTCGGCCTCCAGCACCACAGGATTCCACGACAACCCGAAGACCCCGCGCGTGCGATAGGTGCCGGCCAGTTCGGCCTGCACGCGGCGAGCGAAGAACTCCCGCGACGGCGGCAACTGCAGCGCGATGTCTTCCACCAGCTGGGACTGGTGCTGGAAGATCTGCTCTATGGCCAGCTCCATGCTCAGGAAGGCGACCTCGGCCACGTAGCGAAAGCGCAACTGCAGACTTTCCCGTTGCAGATTGAGAGCGTAGAGGTAGAGGGCGGTCGACAGCAGCACCCCCAGCGCGAGCACGCCCATCTGCCGAGCGAAAACGCTGGGCTCACTGCCTTGCAGATAGCGGAAATAGAGAAAGTACAGGACGGGGAAGCCGACAATCATGCCCAGGGTATCCCCCGCCCACCACACCAGCATCCCCTGCACCAGCAGTTGCTCCGCCGGGGCCGTGGCCGTCAGCTGCCAGGCACCCCAGAGCGCGCCAGGCAGCGTCGCCAACAGGGCGATCGCCAGAAAGCGCGGCAGCTGACGCAGATCCAACTGCTGCACCTCACGGCCGATGAAGCGCGCAAACAAGGCGCCGGCCACCAGAGACTCGGCGGCGTTGCCCAAGGCCACGGCAAGTGCCGCAGACCAGGTGGTGTCCGGCGCCGCACCGCCCAGGACGAAGACATTTGCAAGAAAGGCCCCTGCCAGCACGGCCGCCGCCGCGCGGTAGCCCAGCACAACCACTGCCGTCATGCCCAGCCCGGAGGGCAGCCACAGCAGGGTGATGTTGGCCCCCGGCAGCGCGAACACGAAGCCCACCTGGGCCAGGGCGAAGTACAGCAGGGCAACGGCGAACAGCTCGAAGGCGGACTTGGTGATCGGGTGCATTGGCGGCTTCCGGAGTCGAAGCCCGGATGATACGCCATCCATGCCCGGCTCGTCCCGGCCGCGCTCCGACACGCTGCCGCACTGTTACATATCTTTACGCAAGCATCCCGCTGGCTCGGGTATACTCGTTCAAACTCAATTCAAAGAGACCCACCATGGATCACTACACCATTCTCGTGCTTGAAGACGATGAACTGCTGCGCCGCGCCACCGCGGATTACTTTCAGATGTGCGGCTATAGCGTGCGCAGCGCGGCCACCGGCGAGGCGTTCAGCCGCATCCTGCAGACTGAGACCGTGCATGTCGTGCTGCTGGATCTGCGCTTGCCGGACAGCGACGGCATGGATCTGCTGCGCGAACTGCGACGCTCCAGCGATGTGCTGTTGATGGTGGTGTCAGGCAGCCGGGACGAGCGTGAGCGCATCCTGGCGCTGACGCTGGGGGCGGATGATTTCCTGATGAAGCCTGTGAGCCCGCGTGAGCTGGAACTGCGCGCACGCAATCTGCTGACGCGCCAGCGCCAGCACAGCGAGTCGAAAGCGGATGCTGCGACACAGACCGTCGAGGCGGCCAGTGTGCAACTGAGCAATCTCTGGTGGCTGGATCGTCAACGCAAGGCCCTGGTGGACCCACAGCGCCAGGTGCACTCGCTGACGCGTGCGGAATATGCCCTGCTCAATCGGCTGACCAGCGCCGGTGGCGCCATCGTGGAACGCAACGCGCTGTTCCAGTTCATGAGCACCCAGGTCGGCGTGTCCAACATCGAGACGCTGTCCACCCTGATCTATCGCCTGCGCCGCAAGCTGCCACCGCACAATGGCGAGGACGTCATCGTCACGCTGTCCAAGGTGGGCTACCGCATCAACCTGGCCCCGACAGACGCGTCTCAGACCGTACGGTCATGATCGCTGCAGGAGTTGGTCGCGCCAGGCGGCTATCTCCTGCAGGCTGCGCTGCGCCAGGCTGACGCTGCTCTCCAGCAGGGCCTCGACACCTTCCCGGTCGCCGCTGCAACACAGCGCCTCCAGCTGTTCCAGGCGCTTTGCCAGCGGCTCG
>JALREE010000296.1 GCA_023256835.1 Pseudomonadales bacterium
CTGGGCCGCATCACGGTCGACCCGGCGCACCGCGGGCGCCAGGGCTTTCTGGTGATGGCCGCCATCCTGGAGAACAACCAGGTCTATGTCCGCAACCCGGTGGGCGAGTTCGTGCCGCTGGGCAGCCAGACCTCCCCGGTCCCCGTCACCAGCAGCAAGATCCTGGGTGCGACGGAGAATGTGACCATCCTCGGGCAGGCTGTGGCTTCCACCTTCGGCATGAGCGACACCTCGGTCCGCTTCCTGATTGGCTACGGGCTGAACAGCAATCCCAACGAACTCTATTTCCACGAAGAACCCATCAATCTGCTGGTGAGCCCCTGAGGCGCATTTTGCAAATTTACTCTGGCGTCGGGCTGCCTGTATAATCGCGCGCAATTTCACTTCAGTTGGTTCATTCAAGAGGGTTTCAGCGTGTCATTATTCTCCAGCAGTCCCGCGTTTCGCGTCATCCGTATCAGTGCGCTGCTTGCCAGCGTTGTGTTCGCCGGTTCCCTGGCTGCTCAGTCACGCGATGACATCGTGGCCGAGCGCATGAAGCCGGTGGGCGAAGTCTGTCTGGCTGGTGAAGCCTGCGCTGCGGGCGGTTCTGCGCCAGCGGCAGCCGCTGGTGGCGAGTTCAGTGTGGAAGCCACCTACAACGCCAGCTGCTCCATGTGCCACGCCTCCGGCATGGCCGGCGCTCCGCGCACCGACGATGGCGCTGCCTGGGCCGCCCGCATCGCCGAACGCGGCATTGATGGCCTCGTCGCCAATGCAATCAGTGGCGTCAATGCGATGCCTGCCCGTGGAATGTGCATGACCTGCAGTGATGAAAACATTGCAGCGCTGGTTGAGTACATAACTACCCAGGCTCAGTAAGCCGTTCATTACTGGTTAAGCCTGAGGGGAATACCCTTGAGTCGTAACAGTTGGTTACTGGAAACAGTACAGGAGTAAGTCGTCGTGAAATTGATTCGTGTGTTGAAGTCTCGTGCAGTGCAGGTTGGTCTGGTTTCCGTTCTGGCAGTGATGTCAGGTTCCTTGTCCGCTGACACCTCCAAGCCGGTGGTCATGCAGCTGGCGCAGCTGTCCGAGAATTTCGATGTCGAGCGCGCCTACATGCAGAGCTGCTGGGCCTGCCACAACAGCGGTGCCGCTGGTGCGCCGAAAGTTGGTGATGCCGCTGCCTGGGGTCCGCGTGCCGAGAAAGGCATCGATGGTCTGCTGGCCAATGCCATCAATGGTCTGAACGCGATGCCTGCCAAGGGCATGTGCTTCACCTGCACCAACGATGACCTGAAAGCGCTGGTGCAGTACATGGTGGACAACAGCAAGTAAGCTGTTGGCCTGGTGGCAGCTCCCCGCAAGCGACTCTCGCCTGCGAGGGAGCTGCTGCAGTTCTGACCCCGTCGATGTTCGTTTGCAAGCAAGCTCCCACAAATTCCAGCAAGCTCCCACGAACTCCAGCAAGTTCCAGCAAGCCCCCACGAACTCCAGCAAGCGCCCCCCGGTCCTTGCCCGCTTCTTGGTCATTCTCAATCGAACATGCCCATCAGGCTGGCCAGTGCCGCAGAGCCCTTTTCCTTCTTTTGTTCCGGCGTTGAGTCACTGCGGCCTTCCCAGCCCAGCAGGTCCTGTGGCAGTTCGTCCAGGAAGCGGCTGGGCGTGGTGGTGATCACCTCGCCGAATTGCTTGCGCTTGCGCGCCAGGGTGAAGGCCAGCCCCTTCTGCGCACGGGTGATGCCTACGTAGGCCAGGCGGCGCTCCTCTTCGATGTCGTCGTTCTCGACACTGGTGCGGTGCGGCAGCAAGTCCTCTTCCATGCCCATGATGTAGACATAGGGAAACTCGAGTCCCTTGGCGGCATGCAGTGTCATGAGCTGCACCTGGTTGTTGATGTCTTCCTCTTCCTGACGCTCCAGCAAGTCACGCAGGATCAGCTTGTTGATGGCCGCCTCGATGTCCTCTTCGCCCTCGTCGTCGTCCTCGCCGGCCTTGGTCAGACTCTTCTGCAATTGCTCCAGCAGCAGTTCCACATTGGCGATGGCGCGGATGGCGGCCGGCTCCGAATTGCTGGTCTGATGCAGCCAGCCCTCGAAGTCCATGTCGCTGAGCATCTCGCGAATGGCGGCGATGCTGTCGCCACGCTGGCATTGCTCACTCACGTGATTCATCCACTGGGCGAACTTCACCAGACGGTCCCGCTTCTTGTCTTCCAGGAACTGCCCTAGTCCGATCTCGCTGCAGGCGCTGAACAGGCTGATGCCGCGCTCGGTGGCATAGGTGCCCAGGGCTTCCAGGATGGACGGCCCGATCTTGCGTCGCGGCGTGTTGATGGCGCGCAGGAAGGCGTTGTCATCGTCCGGGTTGATGAGCAGGCGCAGATACGCCATGACGTCCTTGATCTCGCCGCGGGAAAAGAACGAGGTGCCGCCGGTGATCTGATAGGGAATCTGATTGGCCTGCAGTTGCAGTTCCAGCGCCTTGGCCTGGTGGTTCCCGCGATAGAGCACGGCAAAGTCGCGAAAACGCAGTCGCTTCGTCACGCAATGCGCGAGGATCTCCGTGGCGATGCGTTCCACCTCGGCTTCCTGTGTCGGCGCCACGATCACCCGCAGCTGTTCGCCCACCCCGAGCTGACTCCACAGTTGTTTCTCGTAGAGGTGGGGGTTGTTGGCGATCAGGGTGTTCGCCGCCGTCAGGATGTTGTTGGTGGAACGGTAATTCTGCTCGAGCTTGATCAACTTGAGACTGGGATAGTCCTTTCCCAGCTGAACCATGTTCTCCGGTCGTGCGCCGCGCCACGAGTAGATCGACTGATCGTCGTCGCCCACCACTGTGAGCCCATTGCGCGGGCCGAGCAGCAGTTTCACCAGCAGGTACTGGCCCGTGTTGGTGTCCTGGTATTCATCCACGAGCAGGTAATGAATGCGATTCTGCCAGCGTTCCAGAACGTCGGGATGGGTCTGGAACAGCACCACGGGCAACAGGATCAGGTCATCGAAATCCACCGCGTTGAAGGCCGCGAGGTGACGCTGGTACTGCGTGTAGACCCTGGCCGCCAGCACTTCTTCCGGTTCCAGCGCGAGCTGGTTGGCCTGCTCGGCGGTAATGAGCTGATTCTTCCAGTTCGAGATCGTGCTCTGCAGGAATCTGAGCTGTTCGTCACTCAATTCCGCATCCTTGTGCAGTAGGCTCTTGAGCAGGGACTGACTGTCCTGGCTGTCGAAGATCGAGAAGCCCGACTTGAAGCCCAGCTTCGCGTGTTCCCGCCGGATGATGGTGAGGCCCAGGTGGTGGAAGGTCGAGATCGTGAGCCCGCGGATATTGCTGGCGCCTTCACGTTCACGGGACAGCTTGGCGACCCGCTCCTTCATTTCGCGCGCAGCCTTGTTGGTGAAGGTGACGGCCGCGATGCGATGCGCGGGATAGCCACATTCATTGATCAGATAGCTGATCTTCTGCGTGATCACACTGGTCTTGCCGCTGCCGGCGCCGGCAAGCACAAGCAGGGGCGAGCTGATGTATTTCACAGCTTCGAGCTGACGGGGATTGAGCTTGTTCACAGGGAATGGAAAAAGTCTTTTCTGGCAATGAGTTGGCGAGTGCTCTTATTATATACACGCAAATCGACATTGCCTTGGAGAGAATGGATTGATTCAAGGCATCGGCCACAGCAGCAAGGTCCATCGGCATTGAAGGAAAGTGTCTGGCGTGCCGATAACAGTAGTCCAGTAGTCGATTCATGGAGCGGAGCGGTGCGAATACTGCTGATTGCCGATCAGGAAGCTGAGTTCAAGGAACTCGAGAGCCTGGTCGGTAGCATAGAAGGGGGAAGGCATCAGCTGGTGTGGTGTCGCGCGGACATTCGTGTCCTGCAAGCGACGCCCGTGACTCGCTTTCATCTTGTGCTGTGGGGGCAGGTGTCTGATGCACTGGCTTCGCGCAGGCTGCTGGCAGAACTGCAACGACAGAAACGGGATGCTCCCATCCTGCTGCTCACCGACAAACCCCCCGCTGGCGCCGATGCCGTCGCCTGTGCCCGAGGCGACTCGGATATCCTGCTGCGTGATCAATTGACCCCAGGCGTGCTCGCCAGGGCCATCCGCCGGGCTATGGCACCCAGGAAAGAGCAGCCTGCGCCTTCACAAGGCGTCGACCCGCTGACAGGCCTGACCAATCGCAGTGAGTTCCGCGAGCAGCTCGACCGCATCCTGGCCGATGCCACCACGCCCGAATCGGTGGGCCTGCTGCTGATCGACGTGGACCAGTTCAAGAAAGTGAATGCCTCCTATGGCCAGGTCGCTGGCGATGCCTTGATTCAGCTGATCGCCGAGCGGATCGCCTCGTGTCTTTCCGCCCACCATGCTCTGGCCCGCATCGGCGGCAACGAGTTCGCCGTGGTGTACCAGAATGCCCTCGGCTCGGTGGAGTCCGAGTGTCGCATCAACCTCGAACGCATCATCGCCGCCATGGCCAAGCCATTCCCGGTGGCCCAGCACGCCATTCGCATGAACGTCAGCATGGGCATCGCCATGAACAAGGAGCCGGGCATGTCGGTGGACCTCATGCTGGCCAATGCCGACATGGCCATGCGCATCGCCAAGCGCGAGAAGGGCAGCAACTACCAGTTCTACACGCGGGACATGACAGACGCGGCACAGAAGATCCTGCGTCTGGAGGCCGAGATCCGACGTGCCATCCGCAATGAGGAGTTCGTGCTGCACTATCAGCCACGCATCGACAACAACACCCATCGCATCGTCGGCGCGGAAGGGCTCGTGCGCTGGCAGCACCCCAGCCGCGGCCTGCTCCCGCCCTCCGAATTCATCGCCGTGGCCGAGGAAAGCGGGCTGATCGTGCCGCTGGGCTACTGGGTCGTGCATCAGGCCTGCAAGGGTCTCAACGATCTGGCGCTGAAAGGCTTCGATGAGGTGCAGCTGGCGGTGAACGTGTCCTTCAAGCAGTTCCAGGACAAGAACTTCGTGCAGACCGTCGCCAACATCATGCGGAAGATGGACATCCATGAGGGGCGTCTGGAGTTCGAGTTGACGGAGACCACGATGATGATCGAGGGGCAGGCCGTGGATCAGAGCCTGCGCCGGCTCAGCGAGCTGGGCATCGACATCTCGCTGGACGAACTCGGCACCGGCTATTCCTCCTTCGCCCACATCCAGCGTCTGCCCATTTCCGTGCTCAAGATCGACCGTTCCTTCGTGGGCAGCGTCACCACCAACGAAGACGATGCCACCATCGTGAAGGCCATCATCAACCTGGCCCACAGTCTCAACATGCAGGTGATCGCCGAGGGCGCCGAGACGGCCGAACAGGTCAGCTTCCTGGGCAAGAACCGCTGCGATCAGGTGCAGGGCTATTTCTTCAGCAAACCGCTGACCTTCGCCGACATCAAGGCCCTGCTGGGCCAGGAAGACTTCGTCGACCGCCGCATTCAGTCTGTGCTCGCCCTGGGCTGAGCCCTCCCGCCTTGCCAGAACGGCAATCCTGCTCTAAAGCTTGAAGCAGCGCCGCGCGCTCCCATCCCCCACAAGACACTGCCCATGGAAGGTCGCATGTCACTGGCCATCGTGCATACCCGCGCCAATATCGGCATCGACGCGCCCCTGGTGACCGTC
>JALREE010000306.1 GCA_023256835.1 Pseudomonadales bacterium
AGTCGGCGCATTGCGTCGCGCAGGAATTCAAAAAATTCCTCGTTGGTCAGCGACTGGCCAGAGAGGTTGATGCCGCAAACATCAATATGCGCCGCCAGCGCCGGATCTTCCTCGAAGCTGCGCAGGATGCGCTCGACCACCCAGCGGTCGATGCGCGTAATGATGTGGTAGCGCTCGGCCGGCGGCAGGAACGCACCGGGCGGCACCAGCCGGCCGTCTTCCTCGCGCAGTCGCAGCAGCAGTTCGATGTGGCGCGACTTGTGGCCACCGGGCACGGTGGCTTCGATCGGCTGGTAGAAAAGCTCCAGCCGGTCGTCGTCGATCGCCCGGTTGATGCGCTCTACCCAGGCCATTTCGCTCTGCCGGGTCGCCAGTTCCTGATCGCTGGGCCCGTAGGTATGGACCCGGTTGCGCCCCTGCTCCTTGGCCACGAAGCAGGCGGCGTCCGCCGCCGACAGCAGGTCGGCCACTTTCTCCAGCCCGCTGCTGACGGGCACCAGGCCAATGCTGGCGCTGACCCGGAACCGCTTCTCGCCCCAGCTGAAGGTGATGTCCTCCAGCGCCTTACGCACCGCCTGCGCGGTGCGCTGTGCCTGCTCGACGGTGCAGTACTCCATCAAGAGCACGAATTCGTCGCCGCCCATGCGGGCGATGGTGTCGGTCTTGCGCGCCACGGTGCCGAGCGTGGTGGCTATCTGGCGGAGCAGTTGGTCGCCGGCCGCATGCCCGCAGGTGTCGTTGACCACTTTGAACTGGTCGAGATCGAAATAGCACACGGCGTGCGGCACACCCTGATCGCGTGCCCGTTGCAGGGCAGCTTCCAGCCGTTCCTCGAACTCTCGCCGGTTGTAGAGCCCGGTCAATTCGTCGTGCCGCGCCTGATAGAGCAACCGGGAAGACATTTCGCGGGCGCCCGTGACGTCCACGAACTGGGCAATCTGGGCCTGCGGATCGCCATCTTCATCCAGTCTGGCGAAGGACACGTTGAGCCAGCGGCGCTGGCCGTCGGCGGCATCGAAGGCATATTCGCGCATCATCCCGACGGCCAGATCGCGCATCGCCGCCATCCGCTCCAAGGGGTCGAGGTCGACGCTCAGCAAACCGCTGATCGTGCGTCCGTTGAGATCCTCGCGCGCGAAACCCAGCACGTTCGCCAGCGCGAGGTTCACCTCGGTCAGCACCGTGCCATCGGTAAAGCTCATGCCGATCGAGGACTGCGCAAAGGCGTGCCGGAAACGGGCCTCCATCCGCTGGCGGCCTTCCATTTCTTCCTGCATCAGGGCGTTGCTGGCGCGCAGGGCCTCGTTGGATTCCTGCAGTTCTGCGTTCAACTTTGTGTTGGTGCTGGCCAGCGTCCAGCCTTCAAACAGGGCCCTGCGGTAATTTTTGGCGATGGACTGCAGCAGGAAGGCACCGAGGGCCGCCATGGGCGCCAGCGGCCCGTAGGCGCTGTCGGCGCGCAGCACGAAGTCGGCCACCATGGGCAGGATGAGCAGGAGCAGAAAGCCCCGCAATAGCCAGAGCAGAGGCGACATCACCACCACCGCCCCGGTGGCAATGCCGACGACGACCAGCACCAGCATCAGATTGTGTTCGTAGGACGCCGCGCGCCCCAGCCACCAGGTGCTCGTCCCCCACATCAGGCCCGTGAGCAGCGTGCCGATGCAGAAGACCGCGGCCCATTCACGCGCCGCGTCGTGCCCCAGCCGCAGATAGCGATGCACCGCCAGCAGGCGCAAGCCGCTCAGCACCACGATCACCCCCAGCCACCACCACAAGGCCCTGCTCAGACCAGTGTCGCCGCTCAGCAGCCAGCCCACACCCGTGGCCATTACCAGCGTGCCCGCCGTGAGGCGGGCGCCCATACC
>JALREE010000349.1 GCA_023256835.1 Pseudomonadales bacterium
GAGCGCGAGATTATCATGGCTGAGTTCGAAGATAAGATCGGTACGGTGATTAACGCATTGGTAAGCCGTGTCGAAGGTAACATTGCACGTATGGACTTGGGCAAAGCGCAGGGCATCATGCCTCGTTCCGAGCAGATTCAGGGTGAGCGCTACTACCCTGGGCAGCGCCTCAAAGTATACCTGAAGGACGTTGAGCGCGGCCCGCGTGGTGCTCAGCTGGTAGTATCGCGTGGTAGCGTCCAGTTTATTGAATGGTTATTCCGTGTTGAAGTACCCGAAATGGAAAACGGTGCTGTCGAAATCAAGGGCATCGCCCGCGAAGCTGGCGTGCGCACCAAATTGGCCGTGCACAGCACCGTGCCTGGTGTTGACCCTGTCGGAACGTTCGTCGGTGGTCACGGTACCCGTGTAAATGCCGTGATGTCCGAGATTGGCGAACAGGAAAAGATCGACATTATTGTCTGGAACGAGGACACTGCTGCGTATATTATCAACGCCCTCAGTCCTACCAAAGTTGTACGCGTTGAATTGAACGAAGCTGACAAGAAGGCTCGGGTCATCGTTCCCGAGGATCAGCTGAGCATCGCTATCGGTAAGGGTGGTCAGAACGTTCGCTTGGCAAGCAAGCTTACTGGTTATGAGCTTGATATCGAAGCCGCTCAGACGCCAAAAGCAGCCCCTGTCGCTGCCGAGCAGCCTGCAGTGGCATCTGCGTCACCCGTAGCGCCCGCTGCCAAGCCACAAGTGCCAAGGCTCAAGCGAAAGAGCGAGCTCGAGAACAGCCTGCTTGACGCGATCGAACAGCACGGCGAATAGCCCGTGACCCCGACCGTGCCGGGAAGTGCCACGACGTACTGATTGCGCTCTTCCAGATCGATGAACTCGCTGTAGAGCGTGGAGGCGAAGACGCGCTGCAGCGCGCCGGTGCCGCGCCACTCGACGGTGCCACCCTGGGCGCTGTCCTTGCGGTTGACGAGATAGCTGCGGAAATCCAGTTCCTTCACGATGACGCTGCCGGTGGCCGGGTCGATCGCCAGATCGTACTCACGGTTGTCCGTCACCTGATCGCGGCTGTTTTCGGAGAAGAAACCCACCACGCCGAACTGCTCGTTGGACCAGGAGGCGCGCAGGCCGCCCTTGTCGATGTCGCCCTCACCCAGGGCCTGCTCGCCCAGGCCCAGGTCCACGTTCACCGCGAAGCCCTCCTGGTCGAAGGGGTTGAAGGTGTGCACGTTGATGTGTCCGGCGATGGAGTCGCCCGGCATGCTCGGCAGGATCGCCTTGTTGGCTTCCACGCGGCTGGTGATCACGGAGGGAAAACTGTCGAAGCGCGGGATGCGGCCGTTCTCGGCGCCCGGCACGTCAATGCCGTCGAAAGCGATGCTGGTGTAGCGGAATGGCGCGCCACGCAGATTGATGAAGCGGGCCTGGCCCTGGTCACGCTCGATGGCGAGACCGGGCAGACGGCCCAGGGAGTCCGCCAGATTCTGGTCGGGGAAGCGGCCGATGGTGTCGGCGGCCACGACGTCGGACATGTTCAGGGCATTGCGCTTGGCTTCCAGCGCGGCGATCTGGGAATCGCGGATCGGCGTCGAGGTGACGACGATCTCCTCAATCTGGGACTCCTGCGCCGTCAGCGCAGAACTGCAGACAAGCAGGGCAATCGCGCAGGCAAGGGCCTTGCGGCGCGTGGGGAATTTTGTGGGAGCGAACAACATGGGGCCATGTCTCCTGTGAAGACTGCAGTCATTGGAATCGTATGATCCCGCGGACTATAGTCAGCACAGATGACAGGTTCTGGCAGTTTCAATGACAGTTTCGTGGCGGAGCGATTACTCCCAGACGTTGCGCACCGTCAGCGGCAGGTCGGACTTGTTGCCGTTGGCGCTCTCGACATGGATCGTGAAGCTGTCGCCGTTGCGCGTGTAACCCAGCGACTTCATGCCGCCTTCCGTCACCGCGGTGAAATGCACGTGGTTGTCGGCGATCATCGACAGTTCCATCTTCTGCGGCGCCGGCGTGCGCGGCACGAAGCCCGGGTTCCACTGCTGGATGTGCAGCACCAGGGAACCGTCCACTTCCTCGATGGTGATCATCTCGAACATGCTGGTGGCGCCCTCGCCCGTGGTCATCCGCACCATGGCGGCGATGGAGCGGCCTTCGGCCTTGATCCAGTTCTCCTCCAGCTGATTGGCGCCGAGCTTGCCGGCATAGGTGCCCGTCATCCACGACAGCTGGTCGATGGTGGCCGCCGGGCCGGCGGCGAAGCTGAAGGAGGAAGCGAGGGCGAGCAGGGAACTGGCAATGAGCGTTCTTGTTGTTCTTGGCATGGCGTTCTCCGGGTTGAGGGAAAAGGGGCAGAGAGAGCTTACCACTGGCTTGGCCCTGCACGGCAATGGAGTATCATCGGCGCCATTCCAACAAGAGGACGTCAGCATGAATTATCGCTACATCGGCAAGAGCGGCCTGCGGGTCACCCCCATCTGCATGGGCACCATGAGCTTCGGCACCTGGAGCGACGAGAAGGAAGCCTTCCGCATCCTGGACAAGGCCTACGAGCGCGGCATCAACTTCTATGACACCGCCGAGGTCTACCCGGTGCCCCCCATCCCCGACACCATCGGCATGACCGAAACCATCTTCGGCAAGTGGCTGAAGACACGCAATCGCGACGCCATCATCATCGCCACCAAGGTGGTGGGCGCCGCCGCCGGCTGGATGGTGCCCCCGGTGCGCGCCGGCCTCACGGCCATGGACCGCCACCACATCGAGCGCGGCATCGAAGGCAGCCTGCGCCGCCTGGGCACCGACTACGTGGACCTCTATCAAGTGCACTGGCCCGACCCGATCGTGCCGCTGGAACAGACCATGGACGCGCTCGACCGCCTGGTGGAAGCCGGCAAGGTGCGCTACATCGGCACCTCGAATGACAGCGCCTACGGCCTGACCAAGGCCAACACCATCGCCGACTACGAAGGCTACGCGCGCTTCCAGTCCATCCAGAACAATTTCTCGCTGCTCAACCGCCGCTTCCTGGACGAACTCGCCACCGTGTGCCGTCGCGAGAACGTGTCCCTGCTGCCCTATTCGCCCATCGGCGGCGGTGTGCTCAGCGGCAAGTACAACGTGCCACAGATTCCGGCCCGCAGCCGCTTTGGTGAATACCTGGCGATGCAAAACCCGCGCCAGCGCGCCATGGCCGAGCGCTTCCTGAACCAGGGCACGCTGGATTCCACTGCGCGCTACATCGAGATCGCCCGCGAGGCCGGCATGAGCCCCACCACCCTGGCCACGGCCTGGAGCATGCACTTCGACTTCGTGGCCTCGACCATCATCGGCGCGCGCGATGCCTCCCAGCTGGACGAGTCGCTGGCGGCGCTG
>JALREE010000015.1 GCA_023256835.1 Pseudomonadales bacterium
GGTCGCATCCCCGAGCGCAATATCCGGCTGGCGCGCGAAAAGGGCGCCGCCTGGTGGGACGCCGTGCTGCGCGCACTGCGACCGCGTTAGCCACTCCCCTCGCCGCGTTCTCTGCGCCTGGGCGGCCAGTGTCCGGTTGCCCGCACACTGGCCGAGTCGTTACACTCGGCGCCCTGTACTTCACGCATTGCAAGGACTCCCCCAGCATGGGCACCGACTCGTCCGCATCACCTTCCGCGTTTGCCCGGCTCATCAGTGGCCAGACCTTCGGCCTGGCGCAGACCTACTGGACCTTCTACCTGCTCTGGGCCGCCATGTTCTTCGTGGCGGGCAGTCTGCTGGTGGCCGAGCGCAACTGGCCGCCCTACGTGGCCCTGCTGGCCGTGACCGTCGGCTGGTCCTTCGTGCTGCTCACCCTGGTCAAGCGCTACTACGTAGGCAGTGATCCGGGCAAGGCGCTGGGGCGCATCGGCATGCTGTTCCTGCTGCTCAACCTGACCAATGCGCTGGCCACCTTCAGCTTCATCTGACACGAGCGTCCCGCATGATCCAGCGCCTGCAAAGTCACTTCTATGCCTACATCAGCAAGATCCGCTGGCTGCAACGCTGGGGGCTCAAGCGCAATGTGATCACCGAGAACGTGATGGAGCACAGCTGGGAGGTGGCCACCATCACCCATGCGCTGGGCGTGATCCGCAACCAACACTTCGGCGGCAGCCTGGACGTGAATGCCGTGGTGGTGGCCGCGCTTTACCACGACTGCGGCGAGGTGATCACGGGCGACATGCCCTCGCCGATCAAATATCACTCCCCCGCCATCACCCAGGCCTACAAGGCGGTGGAGAAGCAGGCCGAGCAGGAATTGCTGAAGCTGCTGCCCGCGTCCCTGCAGGGCGCCTATCGCGGCGTGCTGCTGCACGAGGAGATCCCGCCCGAGCACCTGCAGCTGATCAAGGCTGCCGACACCCTGTGCGCCTACATCAAGTGTCGCTCGGAAGTGCTGGCCGGCAATTTCGAGTTCTCTCAGGCTGAAAAGGACGTGAAAACCCGGCTCGACCGCATCGAACTGCCGGAAGTGCAGTATTTCCTGGAGACCTTCGTGCCCAGCTACGGGCTCACCCTGGACGAATTGCTGAAGTGAGTCGCCCGCGCCACCGGCCACCCCGAGGACATTGCCCCCATGACTGATCACGTCGCCAAGACCTTTGCCGAACTGGTGGAGCTGAACTTCCAGCTCTACAACAGCCTGTTCCTGACCCTGCCCCTGGACGCCGTGGAGCAGACCGGCACCCTGCTGCCCCTGCTCAGCGAGGCCTGCGCCCGGGGTCTGGAAGAAGGACAGAGCCCCAGCGACATCGTGCGCGGCTTCTTCGACGTGCACCGGCCGCATTTCACGGAAGAGGAACAGATCCACTTCCTCTTCAAGATCATCCAGTACGTCGAGCGCCAGGTGGTGCTGGTGGATGCGCTGGAAGATGCGTCCTACAGCCGCATTCACCGCATCGAGGGCAAGAGCCCGGTGCTGCAACTGATGGAGCGCGCGCGCGATGATGATCGCGGCCTCGACCTGCAGCAGCTGCTCGAACACTTCGGCGTGCGCGTGGTGCTCACCGCCCACCCGACCCAGTTCTACACCGGCCCGGTGCTGGCCATCATCTCCGACCTGACCGAGGCCATTTCCCGCAACGAGACCGCCACGGCCCGCGACCTGCTGCAGCAGCTGGGCAACACGCCGTTCTTCCAGAAGACCAAGCCCACGCCCTACGACGAGGCCGTGCTGCTGTCCTGGTACCTGGGCAACATCTTCTACCCGGGCATCGGCGAGATCGTCGATCAGCTGGCTGATTTCCATCCCGAGGCCGTGGCCGCCAACACCGAGCTGATCACCGTGGGCTTCTGGCCGGGCGGGGACCGCGACGGCAATCCCTTCGTCACCACCGACACCACGCTCAAGGTGGCGGCCAAGCTGCGTTACACCATCCTGAGCTGCTATCACCAGAACATCCGCGCGCTCAAGCGACGCCTGAGTTTCCGCGGCACCTACAAGCGGCTGGAGGCGCTCGAGCAGCAGCTGCACGAGGAGCTGAGCGAGGCCGTGGTGGAATCCCCGCTGAGCCTGGAACACTTTCTGGAAGAGCTCGACGCCATCGAACAGGTCCTGGTCGAGGAACATCAGGGCCTCTACCAGGAGCTGCTGCGCTCCTTCCGCCGCAAGGTGCAGCTGTTCGGTTTCCACTTCGCCAGCCTCGACATCCGTCAGGACAGCCGCGTCATCAGCGCCGCGCTGGAAGCCGTGATCGGCCAGCGCCGTGACCTGCTGCCGCCGCACATCCTGCAGATGGGCTGGCAGCAGCAGATCGACTGCCTGCTCAACTGCAAGGGCCATGTCGATGGCGCCGGCTTCGAGGACCCGGTGATTCGCGACACCCTGGCCTCCTTCGGCGTGATGCGCAGCGTGCAGCGCCTGAACGGTCCGCGCGCCTGTCACCGCTATGTGATCAGCAACTGTCGCGGGGCTTCCGACATCGCCCGCACCTTTGCCCTGTTCAAGCTGTGCGGCTGGGCCGATGTGCCGCTGGCCGTGGACATCGTGCCGCTGTTCGAGACGGTGGATGATCTGCAGCGCGCCGGCGAGACCATGCGCTACATCTACGCCAACAAGCAGTACAAGGCGCATCTGGCGCAGCGGCGCAATCGCCAGACAGTGATGCTCGGGTTCTCCGACGGCACCAAGGACGGCGGCTATCTGATGGCGAACTGGGCCATCTACCGCGCCAAGGAAGACCTCACGGCAGTGTCCCGCGCCGCCGGCATCGAGGTGATCTTCTTCGACGGCCGCGGCGGCCCGCCCGCGCGCGGCGGAGGCGACACGTATCTCTTTTACGCGGCGCTCGGCAAGAAGATCGAGAGCAACCAGATCCAGCTCACCATTCAGGGCCAGACGGTCAGCACGCTGTACGGTATCCGCGCGGCGGCAGTGAACAATATGTCGCAGCTGCTGATCGCCGGGCTGGAGAACAATCTCTACGATCGCCCGGAACGCGAGCTGGACGACGAGCAGCGTGCGCTGCTGGAAGCACTCGCGGTCTCCAGTTACCGTTCCTACGAAGCGTTCAAGAAACACCCGCTGTTCCTGCCGTATCTGGAAGAGATGAGCACGCTGAACTATTACGCCATGACCAATATCGGCAGCCGGCCCTCGAAGCGCGGCGGCGCGAAGAAGCTGGCCTTCAGCGACCTGCGCGCGATTCCCTTCGTGGGCGCCTGGAGTCAGCTCAAGCAGAACGTGCCGGGTTTCTACGGGCTGGGCAGCGCGCTGAAAGAGCAGGAAGACGCGGGCAATCTCGACGCCTGTGTGCGCCTGTACCAGCGCTCGCGCTTCTTCCGCGCGCTCATCGCCAACAGCATGCAGAGCATGAGCAAGACCAATTTCCAACTCACGCGTTACATGGAAAAGGATGCGCGCTTCGGCGCGTTCTGGAGCCTGCTGCACGAGGAGTTCGAGTTGAGCCGCGCGATGGTGCTGAAGATTTCCGGACAGGCCATGCTGCTGGAGGACAATCCGCGCAGCCGCATGAGCATCCAGTTGCGCGAGCGCGTGGTGCTGCCGTTGCTGACGGTGCAGCAGTACGCGCTCATGCGCATCCAGGAGGCGCGCCAGAGCGACGAAGCGGGGCATCTGGAGGTGTACGAGAAGATGGTCATGCGCTCGCTGTTCGGCAATATCAATGCGAGTCGCAATTCGGCGTGAGCCCCCACAACAACCCACATCCACAGGCAGGCCGCATGTGAGCGACAACAACAAGAAGTCCATTGAACAGACACCCGTCAGCACGAAGGGCAACAGCCCCCGACGCGTCCTCTTCGCAAGCCTGATCGGCACCACCATCGAGTTCTTCGATTTCTACATCTACGCGACCGCCGCGGTGCTGGTGTTCCCGAAGCTGTTCTTTCCGGCCTCCGACGCCACCTCGGCGACGCTGCAATCG
>JALREE010000026.1 GCA_023256835.1 Pseudomonadales bacterium
GTGAAGATGCGGGCGACCGTGCCTTTTGCAAGTGCCTCACCTTCGCTGCCGGCGGCGATGCGCTGCGCCACGCGCAGCGGCACATCCTGAGGCGCCTTGCTGTCGAGGGCGTAGCCGTCCATGCCGCTGTTGTCGTAGCCCGGCACGCTGATGGGAGCGTCGACAGGCCCGGCGAGCACCCGGTTCAGGGACCGCTTGATGGCGACGGTCTCAGTCCCGGCCACCACCTCCATGTCCGCCAGCAGGCGAGTCAGGGCTTCATCAACGGGCGTCAGGCGGGCACCGGGCACGGTGGACATGGGGTCATTCCTCTTCGTTCGCCCCGCCAGGACGGGGCTTGTAGTAACTCTTGATCAGGGCCTGCAGATTGCCATGCCAGGAACGCTGCTTGATGCCGAAGGTGTCGAAGATCTTCTTGGTGGCCAGCGTGGTGTTGACGATCTCGGGCGGATCGACGCGCTGCAGATTGAGACTCAGATGATCCAGCAGGCGGTAGATGCTCTCGTCATGCTGAGCGGCAAGCTTCAGCACATGCTGCACGAACTCGCTCTCGCGCTTGGTCTCCAGCCCGCAGTAATGGTAGATGCCCCAGACGTTCGCGTGACAATCGACCTGATGGGAAATGGCCACCAGCACACGCGCGATGTCCTCGACCGGCGTGGGGCTGAACTTGCGCCGCAGCACATCGACCGCCCCTTCGTTCTCGCGAGCCTCGCTGATCCAGCGCCGTATGTGTTCGTCCTGACCGGTTCCGAAGATCCAGCCCGAGCGCACGATCACATGGCGCTGCAGACTCGCCGCGATGGCCTCCTCGCCCCGCAGCGAACTGGCCCCGTAGACGCCCAGCGGTTTTACGACGTCCTGCTCGTTGTAGCCAAGCTTCTTGTCGCCATTGAACAGATAGGCCGTGGAGAGATGCAGCAGGGGGATGGCCAGATGATCGCAGACCTGGGCGATGACCGAGGGCTGTTCGTGATTGATGAGTTCGCACTGCGCCGGCAGCTGCTCGGCTTCCAGGACGGCCAGCTGACTGCCGGCACGGAAGGACGAGAGATTGATGACCTGATCGGGCTCCGCCTGGGTGATGAGCTTGGCAAGGCCGAGGGAATCGCGAGGGTCAGTGCGCCCGGGCTCCAGGGCAACGTAGCTCACGCCACGCGCCTGAAACTGTTTAAGCAGTTCTTTGCCGACTGCACTCTCGGCCCCGAAGATTAATGGCTTCACCTTGCCTGTTGACCCTGCATCAAGACCCTCTGCCGCTTAGAACGGGATATCGTCATCGAAGTTGTCGAAACCGGCCGGCGGCTGGGATGCCGGACGCCCCGGCGCCTGGGCGGCCTCGCGCGGACGGTTGTTGCTGTATTGCGCCGGCGCTTCCTGGCCGAACTGGCTGTCGTAGTGATTGTCGTTCATGCCGCCGCCCTGGCCGCCACGGGAATCGAGCATCTGCATCTCGTTGGCGACGATCTCGGTGGCGTAGCGCTTGATGCCGTCCTGTTCCCAGGAGCGGGTGCGCAGGCTGCCCTCGATGTAGAGCTTGGAGCCCTTGCGCACGTATTCATTGACGATCTCGGCCAGACGATTGAAGAACACCACGCGGTGCCATTCCGTCTTTTCCTGCTGGGCGCCGGTGTTCTTGTCCTTCCAGGTCTCACTGGTGGCCAGCGTCAGATTGGTGACGGCGCCGCCACTGGGAAGGTTCCGGGTTTCCGGATCTGCACCGCAATTGCCCACCAGAATTACCTTGTTCACGCCTCTGCTCGCCACGATCGTCTCCTCGTTGTTCTCTTCGCTGTGTCTGCCCGCACCAGTGGCCGCCACGGCATGCGGCGGGCCGGTAGTCTAACGCAAGCATAGCATCAATAGGAACGCGCGCTGCGGGCTTTGCTCTGCGCTGTGGACTTGATCATAATCCCGGGCTGTCTTTTCGTCGTCACGGCACGTGCCCGGAGTTGTATGGACCAGATCATCGTCAGAGGAGCACGTACCCACAACCTCAAGAATCTGCATTTCAGCATCCCCAGGGACAAGCTCGTGGTGATCACCGGCCTGTCCGGTTCAGGCAAGTCCTCGCTGGCCTTCGACACACTCTACGCGGAAGGACAGCGCCGCTATGTGGAGTCCCTGTC
>JALREE010000035.1 GCA_023256835.1 Pseudomonadales bacterium
GGTGCCGTCACCGGCCACATCGGACGTCTGGGACGCCACTTCCTTCACCATCTGGGCGCCCATGTTCTCGAACTTGTCCTTCAGCTCGATCTCCTTGGCCACGGACACGCCGTCCTTGGTGACGGTCGGAGCGCCGAAGGATTTGTCCAGCACCACATTGCGGCCTTTCGGGCCGAGGGTCACTTTCACGGCATCTGCCAGAATGTTCAC
This sequence comes from Pseudomonadales bacterium, assembly GCA_023256835.1. Lineage (GTDB taxonomy): Bacteria > Pseudomonadota > Gammaproteobacteria > Pseudomonadales > Pseudohongiellaceae > UBA5078. The sequence continues at coordinate 211 of JALREE010000035.1, forward strand.
GCCCTTGAGCATTTTCTGGCGCGCGGGATCACCAAATTTTACGTCTTTTGCCATTTTGTTCAGTTCCTGTATTCAGAATGAGGTGGAAACAAGGAGAGGGTCAGAGCGCCGCGAATCAGGCCTCGATGACACCGTAGATTTCGTTCTCGCTGAGGATGAGCAGTTCTTCCCCGTTGATCTTGATGGTGTTGCTGGCGTACTTGCCGAAGACCACGGTGTCACCCACCTTCACGTCCACCGGACGCTTGTCGCCGTTGTCCATGATTCGGCCGGGGCCAACTGCCAGGACTTCCCCTTGGGCGGGCTTTTCAGCTGCAGAACCGGGCAGCACGATTCCTCCTGCTGACTTGGTCTCCTCTTCCTTGCGTCGGACGACGACTCGATCTTGCAATGGTCTGATTTTCATTAGGTTTTTTCTCCTGAATCAGTGTAGTTGAATGCGCGCACACACGCCCTGGGCAAGGGTGCTGTGCAGTGGTGGTCATCAAATGGGGGGCTGGAAACGCTTTTCAATGGCGGGGTGGAAAAAAACTTCACTTTTTTTCCGCGTCATCGGGCAGGGCCGTGCGCGGGTCGGACTCCTTGCGGAACTCGCCGTCGATGATCTCGCCCTCCTCGCCGCGCCCGAAGGGGTCAGGGCGTTGACCGAAGGGGCCGCCCGCGCCAAAGCCGGACTGGGCGTGAAAACTGCCGCCACTGACGAAGAAAGTGCCGGAACGCAGGATGCGGCGGGCGATCGCGCCGCGTATGCCCGGCGTGAGCAGCAGGACACCGACAGTGTCGGTGATGAAGCCTGGCGCCAGGAGCAGCGCCCCGGCAAACGCCACCAGCATGCCTTCGACGATTTCCTGGGCCGGCAACTGCCCGGAACGCAGTCGGTCCTGAAAGCGCAGCAGTGTGTTGAGCCCCTGGCGCTTGAGCAGATTGATGCCGACGAACGCCGTCAGCAATACCAGACCGATGGTGGGGACAGCCCCCATGCGCTCAGCCGCTTCCAGCAGGATCACGATCTCGGCGAAGGGGAGCAGGATGAAAAGCAGCAGTGGAATCTTCATGGGACACCGGGCGTGGCGCGCGTCTGTCGCACCACCAGGAAAGCCAGGGCGATGGCAAGCAGGCCGAGCAGGAAGGAATAGACGAAGAAACTCATGTAGCCGGCCCCCAGTGCATGGGCCGAGACACCGGCGACCTGCGCCCCGCCCGCCAGCGACTGGGCAGGCAGACCTTCCAGCAGCGGCAGGAACACGGACGGCAGGCCGCCCGCCTCGGCCGAGCGCGCCGCGCCTTCCACGATGCGCCCGCTCTGCGAGGCCACCAGCTTGCCCAGCAGGGCGTAGAGCGAGGAAAACAGGGCGTACTGCGTGGCGGTGAAGCCGGCCGTGGTCAGCGAGGACATGTAGGCAATCAGCGCCGTGCCGGCGAAGCCCGTGGCCAGATTGTCCACGCTGATCGCCACGTACAATGCCCAGAGCTCGGGCCCTGCGGTGGTGAGCCAGAGGAAGATCAGATTCGAGAAGGGGCTGGCGAACACGCCCATCAGCATGGTCTTGAGCACCCCGTAACGGGCCACGCAGTAGCCCCCGAGCGCCACACCACCGATCAGCGCCAGCACCCCGAAGATCTTGCGCACCTGGGCGATCTCGCTCAGTGTGAAACCCAGGTCCAGGTAGAACGGCCCCATCAGGTTGAGCACGAAATCCGACAATCGGTAGAGGCAGATCAGCGCGAGGATCATGCCGCCCAGCCGCACGCCGAAACGCGAGAAGAAATTGCCCAGTGGCTCGCCATAGGCGCGGGCCAGGTGCTCGCCGGGGCGGGTCTGCACGCCGGGCAATGGGCGACAGACCAGCGCCAGCAGGCCCAGGCCCGCCAGCACTGCCAGCACCTGCACGTAGACACCGGCGGGGGTGGAGCGCCACAGTGTCTGCAGGGCGTCGGCAGTCTGCACCGAGGCACCGGCACCCTGCAGCACGTCCTGCAGCAGCACGGCATTGCCCGAGAGCCCGGACCCCATGATCAGCGCCGCCAGCAGCACCAGGACCAGGCGCAGGGCCCATTCCAGAGCCTCCACCAGCGGCCGGTGCGGCAACGCGCTCGGGGCCGCCGCGGGGGGCCGCACCACCGTTTCGCGCGGGGCCAGCAGCACCCCTGCCATGCCGATGCCCATCAGGGCCGCCATCACCGCATAGGAAAACTGCCAGCTGAAAGCCTCAGCCAGGAACAGGGGCACGGCACCGGCCACGATCATGGCGATCCGATAACCCCATTGATAGGCGGCCGCCATGGCGCCGTGGCGCGACTCGTCCACCGCCTCGATGCGCCAGGCGTCGATCACGATGTCCTGAGTGGCCCCGGCAAAGCCCACGAGTGCCGCCAGGGCGCCGACCTTCCACAGATCGAGCTGCGGGTCCGACCCGGCAATCGCCCACAGACCCAGCATCACCACGAGCTGAGTCAGCAGCATCCAGGCCCGGCGTGGGCCCAGCAGGGGCTCCAGCACAGGCAGGCGCACGCGGTCGATGACTGGCGCCCAGACAAACTTCAGTGCATAGCTGAGCGTGGCCAGGGCGAAGATGGAGATAGACTGCAGGGAGAGTCCCGACTGGCGCAGCCAGACGGAGAGCGTGTCGAAGATCAGCAGGAAGGGCAGGCCGGCCGCGAAGCCGAGCAACAGCATCACCAATACCCGGCGCTCGCCATAGACCGCCAGGGCGCGCAGGGCGCGGGCGGTGCGTTCGTTCATGGTGGGCGTGGCGTCAGGCATCAAGGCAGTTCCTGCGGCGGGCCCGCAGGCGCGCCAGGCACGTCAATCGCGGAAATTGTTGAACTGCAGTGGCACCTCGAGCTTGGCGTCGCGCAGCATGGCGATCACTTCCTGCAGATCGTCCCGCTTCTTGCCGGTGACGCGCAGCTTGTCGCCATTGATGGCCGTCTGCACCTTGAACTTGCCATCCTTGACCAGCTTGACGATCTTGCGGCTGATGTCGGCCTCCAGCCCCTGCTGGATGCTGAGGACCTGGAACACCTGCTTGCCGGACTTCTGCACATCACCCGTCTTCAGTGCGCGGCCATCGACATTGCGCTTGACCAGCTTGCCCTTGAGAATGTCCAGCATCTGCTCCAGCTGGAACTCGGAATCCGCCGTCAGCGTGATCTCCTTGTCCTTGAGCTCGAAACTGGCCTCCACGCCCTTGAAGTCGAAACGGGTGGCAAGCTCGCGTCTGGACTGATCCAGGGCGTTGTTGACTTCGGGCATGTCTACTTCGGAAACGATGTCGAACGATGGCATGGGCAATCCTCTGGCATTGTGCGGGTACTGATTGAATGGCGGCCATACTACCACCGGCCAGGAAGATGGTGAATCATGGCGACTGCCCGGCCACAGGAGACAAGCCCTTGAACGCACTGACAGATTCCTGCGACGACGCGCACTGGCACGTGCTGGGCGCGGGCGCCATGGGTTGCCTGTGGGCGGCGCGACTGTGGCAGCACGCGCCACTGCAAGGCCGCGTGGCGCTGCTGCTGCGCTCGGCCGAGGCCCTTGCCGACTATCGCCAGCACGGCGGCCTCACCCTGGAAGCGCCGGCCGGGGGCGCGCGGCTGCAGATGCCCTTGACGGCCGAAGGCCTCTCCGCGCCTGGCGCAGCGCTGCAGAACCTGCTGGTGGCCACCAAGTCCCAGGACGTGGCCGCCGCGCTGGCCAGCGTGCAGCATCGCCTCGCCGCTGACACTCGCATCGTGCTCTTGCAGAACGGTGTCCGGGTGCAGCGCGAGATCACCGCACAGTACGGACAGGCGCGCGTCTGGTGCCTGAGCACCAGCCATGGCGCCTGGCGTCGCTCGCCCTGGCATGTGGTGCATGCCGGCGAAGGAACGGCCTGGCTCGGCCAGCTGGAGGGCGGCGACGCGGCACGGACCCGCGCACTGCTTGCCCTGCTGCCGGCGCAGGCCATGCGCATCGAACTGGATGATCACATCGCCACGCGTCTGTGGCAGAAGTTCGCGGTCAACTGCGCCGTCAACGCACTGACCGTCGTGCACGACTGTGCCAACGGCGAGCTGCTGCACAGACCCGCCGCCCGCCGGGCGCTGGACGCCCTGATCGACGAGATCACGGAACTGTTGCACGCGCTGCCGGAGGTGCCGCCGCTCCCCGATCTGCACGCCAGCGTGCACGAAGTGCTCACGGCCACCGCGGCCAATGCCTCCTCCACCCTGCAGGATGTGCGCGCCAGTCGCGCGACGGAACTGGAGCACCTGAACGGCTATCTGCTGACTCTGGCCGCGCAGCACGGGCTGTCGGCCCCGCTGAACGCGCAGCTGCTGCAGGCGGTCGCGCGGCGCACGGGCACCGCCTGCCGCTGAATTGCACGTCACTGGTCGATCCCTTACCATCCCCGTGCCTGTGCCCCAATGCAGACCACCGCCCTCCCATCCGCCTGAAGGAAAACAAGACCATGACTCGCGACTGGCGCCTCTTCGGCCTGGGCTGGGCCCTGATTCTGGCCGGCTCTGTGCTGGCCCACCTGATCCAGACCAGCGGCGACGTCCGCATCGAGGACCTGCGCT
>JALREE010000045.1 GCA_023256835.1 Pseudomonadales bacterium
TGCGCAGGTCCACGGCCATGCCAGTGGGGTGCACGGAGTCCTCGGCCGCATTGCCGGGCTGGCGATCGAGCGGGCGGGTCAGACTGGTGACGGTGAGCTTCTCGCCGCAGGCCGCCACATAACGGGCGCTGAGCTGCTCGATGAAGAGCTTCACGGGAGCTTTGGCGTAGGGGAAGGAAACGTTGTGCAGTTCGAAGTGACGGTTGGGATTGACCTTGAGCAGATCACCCTGCTCCACCAGCTTGTTCACCGTCGAGGCCGTTCGGGCGAACACGTAACCGTGAGACACGGCCACCTGGTACTGCTTTTCCATCGATGAGCGAGAACCCGTCAGGGTCTGGGCACCGGCTTGAGTCGCCATGGTGGCGAGGCATGCCGTCAACAATGCCACGGTCAATTTCTGCATGATCGGCCATCCTGAAAGCTGTTCTTCTTCCCATGACAGCGGGAAATCGGCAGGCCTGCCCCCTTCTGTCATGCATGATTTTTATGCAAGTGGCCGGATTCTAGTGAGCGGCCCAGAAACTTGTCAAGGATTCATTCATATGTTCTTGTTTTTCGTGCAAAACGTTCGAGCCTGAGCCTACGCGCCCAGGAAAATGGTCTGCACCTTGCGACAATTCTCCAGCGTGTCCCCGAAGGCCGGGCCCGGGGAGTGCAGCAGCCAGGGCCGGAACAGCACCAGACGGTTGTACTTGTAAGGGATGGAAAACGTCTTTTCCCACAGGGATTCGTCCAGACCCTCGGTCTCCAGGAAGGCCTTGAGGTCGTGGAAATTGCGCCAGCCGTACTTCAGGAAGCCTTCGGGCGTGTTGGGCGCGATCTCCAGCCCTGTGCGCTTGTGTCGCCAGAAATTGGTGCCGTCGGTCTTGGGATGATCCTTGGACAGGTAGACCACGCCGGCCCACCTGGTCTGCACGTCGACGTCGTAATGGATGTGAAAGCGGAAGGTGTCGTTCTCGCGGGTGAAGCGGATCCGGCCATTGGCATTGGTGGAGGGACTGATGCTCGGCTCCATGGTCAGGCGCTTGAAGATCTCGGCATGCTGTTCGCCCACGAAGGACTGAGTGGTCATGACGCCGGCGTAATTGCCGCTGGGGGAGTCCTCCTCCCGCATGGTGCTGATGGCCACCTTCACCAAGGTGTCCGGATCGTTGTAGAAATCGTCCACTACTATGTATCGGTTGAGCATTCTCGTCGCGCTCTCACTGGATCGTCACACCACGGGGGTGCTGCAGGAAGTAACCCCATGGAATGTGTGGGGAAACCGGAACGCCGCTGAGGATAAGCCACCGAGGGATGATTTGTATACACGGCGCGGTGCGGCCCGGCCGCAGACAGGCGTCTGTGCCGATCTCAGTGGCGGCTGGAGCGCTGGTGGTACCAGCGCCAGAGCAGTGCCAGCCCCAGCTCGACCAGGAGCAGCACCACGACCACCTGCAGCGCCAGTGTGGACGCATTGGTTTCCACGCTGACATTGGAAGCGATGTAGCCCACGGCGATGAAGAGCCCATTCCAGGACAGGATGCCGAGCAGAGTCGCAATGGCGAAGGCACGACCGTCGGCGCGGAACATGCCCGCGATGATGGGGGAGATCAGGCGAATGGACGGCACCAGCTGCATGCCGAAGGACAGACCCCGCTGGTGCTCGCGGAACAGCACGATGCTGCGGTCGATGCGCGGGGCCGAGATGCCGGTCATGCGTCCGACCCACAGCAGCATGCGATGCACACGCTCCTCGCTCAGATGCAGGGTGAGCCAGTAGAGCGCCAGACTGCCGAACAGACTGCCGGCGACCGATCCGAACACGGCGGTGTACAGCGACCAGACACGTTCATCGGCAGCGATGCCGATGGCGACCAGCACCCCGTAGGACGGCACGATGGGCACGAAACGCTCGAAAATGCCCAGCGCCAGCAGGCCGATCAGGCCATAGAGGGATATCCACTCGATCAGGGAGCTCAACGGGTCCATCAATGCCTTACCTCTGGCTGTACGGGCCTATTCCCACTCCATTACGACCAGGACATTCACTGTGGACCTCCCCGGGAAAACAGACTTTTCCGGGGCATGATCCTGATCAGCGTGCTTCCTTGGTCTCGACCGCCTTCGCCTCTGCCTCTTTGTCTGCCAGGTACTGCCGCTCGGAAAGCCGTCGCAACTGCTGCAGGGACGCCAGATGGGCGTAGATCACCGGCAACAGACCCATTCTGCGCAGATGCAGATAGTCTTCGTCGGACAGCTCATTCAGCCTGGTCTCATCGACGGTGTAGATGCCATCGATGTTGTAGCGCATGCCATCCGGCCTGTGCTGCAGCTGCACCTGCTGGGTGTTCAGCAGGTTCTTCTCGGTCAGGCGCTTGCACAACTCCTGTGTATTGCGGGTTTGATCCGCCACCTTCACCAGAGACTCGATTCTGCCCTCGAAATACGCACTGCGCTTGCCGGCGGCGTCGAACAGTGGCTCGCCCGTGGCCTCACTCAACAGCGGGCTGTCTTCCTCGACGAGAACCATGTACTGGTCTGACTTCTCGTCAACGCGAGTGATGGCGAACGGCGCATTGCCGAAACTGACGGGCGCCACACTGGCCTGCCACTGCGCGGTCTGGCAGTAAAGGTTGGTGCCCTCACGCAGCCCCATCATGGCCACCGGGATGAAATCCTCGGAGCGGTTGATCTTCACGAAGACCAGGGGAAACTCGACGGCCAGCGTGAAGAAATCCTGGATGACGATGGGGACGAGGTGGCGCTTGCTGTAGCGGCGGTAATCGCTCGACTGAACAACCTTCAGCTTGCCGTGCCTGTCATTTTGCAGTGGGACTATGGAGCTCATTCAAGATCACCTTTTTTGTGTTGAATGCCACGCAGGTTGACCAGCGTGGTGTGAATGCAACAGTTGATTGCGTCATTCCCACTCAATAACCACACTAGTAAAAACACCAATAAAAACAACTACTTGCGTGTTATAGTATTCACGGTATCCGTAACCTAAAAATGTTGGTGTGACTGCTTCAATAGAACCACGAGTTACATTACCAACGAGTGCGGCAGCATCATTTGCTTCTGCAGAAGTGCCAAGACCTCCAGTAATTACAACTGGATCACCAACATTGTAGAGCAATCCACGGCGTCTTTGTGTTGGATCAGTACGAATGTTTGAATCGACACGAATGTTTGATAGAGTACCAATAATTCTTTCGCGAAATACTTTATCAACACCATTTGCGTCGACATAATCTATAACAATATCTTCACCATTATTGAAGTATTTGGTGATATTTGAGAT
>JALREE010000054.1 GCA_023256835.1 Pseudomonadales bacterium
TGCCGCAATTCAGGCCGATTTTTTTGATCTCGCCGAGCTCATCTTTCACAGATGTGCACATGGGTGAAGTCGAGGCTCCTCGGAATTTGCATTGCAATATGCCCGGGAGCTTTGCCCGCAGGACTTGGGTTATACTCGCGCCAGTTTTTCGACCCGGCCACCCCATGTGTGTCGCCCCTGGCGACCAGCCTCCGACGTGCCTATGCCAGATTCACCCGTCGCCAGCCCCCTCACCACGCAGCCCCTGCTGCGTGCGCAGGGGCTGTTCTGCGAACGCGATGATCGCGTGCTGTTCAGCGGACTGGATTTCGAGCTGAACGCCGGTGACCTGATGCAGGTGCAGGGCAGCAATGGCAGCGGCAAGACGACCTTGCTGCGCATCCTGTGCGGGCTCAACGCCAGCTACGAAGGCGAGCTGTTCTGGCGCGGGGTGCCCATCGACGAGGACCGCGAGGCCTTTCTCGCCTCGCTGCTGTATCTGGGGCACCGGGTGGGCGTGAACAAGATTCTCACCGCGCGCGAGAACCTGCGCTGGAGTTGCGCGCTGCACTCGCCTGTGAACGATGCCGACATCGAGGCCGCGCTGCAGCGTGTGGGTCTGACGGGTTATGCCGACGTGACCTGCCGCAACATGTCGGCCGGCCAGCAGCAGCGCGTGTCCCTCGCGCGACTGCTGCTCAGCCCCGCCACGCTGTGGGTGCTGGACGAACCCTTCACGACTCTGGACGTGCATGGAGTCAAGACGCTGGAACATCTGCTGGCCGAGCATGTCGAGGCGGGGGGTGCCGTGCTGGTCACCACGCATCATGCGCTGAGCGTGCCCTGCCCCTTGCGCCGGCTCAGTCTGGACAGACGGGGAGGGGCTGCCGCATGACTGCCTTGACGGGACCGCAGGTCAGCACCTTCACCGCCTTCCGCGCCACCCTGCGCCGCGATCTGCTGATCGCGCTCAAGCGTCGCAACGATCTGCTGAACCCGCTGATGTTCTTCCTGATCGTGGTGTCGCTGTTCCCGCTGGGCGTCTCGTCCGACCCGCAGGAGCTGACCCGCATCGCCGCGGGCACCGTGTGGGTGTCGGCGCTGCTGGCCTCCATGCTCTCGCTGGACAATCTCTACCGCGCCGATTACGAAGACGGCTCCCTGGAGCAACTGCTGCTCTCGCCCCAGCCGCTGTACTTCCTGGTGCTCGCCAAGAACATCGCGCACTGGCTGGTAAGCGGACTGCCCGTGGTGCTGCTGGCGCCGCTGCTGGCCTACATGCTGTATCTGCCGGCCGATGCCTACTGGACGCTGATGCTCACGCTGCTGCTGGGCACGCCCGTGCTGAGCCTGTTCGGTTCCATCGGCGTGGCGCTCACCGTGGGGCTCGGCAGCCGCGGTCTGATCCTGGCCGTAATCGTTTTGCCGCTCACAGTACCGGTGCTTATAATCGGCGCGAAGGCCGTGGCGGACGCGAGTCTGGGGCTTGCTCTCGGCATGCATTATTCCCTGCTGGGAGCCCTGCTGGCACTGTCGTTGAGTCTGGCCCCGCTGGCCTCGGCCGCAGCGCTGAAGATCAGTGTGAATTGAGTTGATAATCAACGGGATATAGTTACAAAAAGTAACATCGGGCGGGAAAATCGCCGTGTTATAGTCCGGCCCGCGATGGGTTTTTCAGTGCCGCGCCGCAGCATCAGCGCGCGAAGCGAGTGTGCATACATGTGGCAATGGTTCTTCAGACTGGGCTCGCCCAAGTGGTTCTACGAACTGTCCGGCAGATGGCTGCCCTGGCTGTACGTGGCCATGACCGTGCTGCTGAGCATCGGCGTGATCTGGGCATTGCTGTTCGTGCCGCAGGATTACCAGCAGGGCGATACCATCCGCATCATGTACGTGCATGTGCCCGTCGCCAGCATCTCCCTGGCGTGCTTCCCCCTCATGGCCGTCGCCGGCGTCATCACCCTGGTGTGGAAAATGAAACTCGCCGACATGGTGGCCATGTGTGCCGCCCCCATCGGCGCCTGGTTCACGGCCGTGGCGCTGGCCACCGGGGCCATCTGGGGTCAGCCCATCTGGGGCACCTGGTGGGCCTGGGATGCGCGGCTCACCTCGATGCTGATCCAGTTCTTCCTGCTCATCGGCGTGATCGCCCTGCGTTCCGCCATCGAGAGCCCGGATGCCGCGGCGCGTGCCTGTGCGCTGCTGTCCATCGTCGGGGCCATCAACGTGCCGATCATCAAGTACTCGGTGGAGTGGTGGAACACGCTGCATCAGCCGGCCAGCAATTTCGCCATGGACAACGAAAGCCCCTTCGGGCCCGAGATCTGGGTGCCGCTGGTCATCATGATCTGTGCTGTCTATCTGTTCTTCGTGATCAGCCTGATCCTGTCCACGCGCAACGAGATCCTGGTGCGCGAGCGCCGCTCGCAGTGGGTTGTCGATCTGATCGCCGCGCAAAAGCCGCAGGGAGCCTGAGATGTTCGAGAGCATGGCCTTCGACAGCGTCAGTGAATTTCTGCAGATGGGAAAATATACCTTCCATGTCTGGTCTGTATATGCGCTTTTTGCCGTATTCCTGACAGTCAATCTGTACCTGCCGCTTGCTCGGCGCCGGCAGTTCATCCGCGAGCAGCAGCGCCGGGCGCTGCGTGATTCACAGGCAAATCAGTCCCCGGACGGGGACGACGGGCGTTCCGACGCCAATGGGGGAAGTGAATGAAACCGCATCGACGCAAGAAACTGACGATCATCGCGTTCATCGCCACGGGTCTGAGTGTGGCGATTGGTCTGTCGCTGTATGCCCTGAGCAACAGCATCGACCTGTTCTTCACGCCTACCCAGGTGGCCGCCGGAGAAGTCATGAACGGCCAGCGTGTGCGGGTGGGCGGCATGGTCAAGGAAGGCAGCGTCGTGCGCAGCGAAGAGTCTCTGCATGTGGAATTCGTGGCCACCGATTACGCACACGACGTGCTGATCCGCTATGACGGCATCCTGCCGGACCTGTTCCGCGAAGGGCAGGGCGTGGTGGTGGAGGGCATGGTGGCCAATGGCGTGTTCGAGGCGAGTCGGGTGCTGGCCAAGCACGACGAGAACTACATGTCCGTGGAAGTGAAGGCCGCCCTGGATGCGTCCGGGCACAGCATGCCCGTGCAGGAAACCGAAGGAGCCGGCAATGGTTCCTGAACTCGGTCAATTCGCCCTCATCCTGTCGTTCTGTCTCTGCGTGCTGCTGGGCACGCTGCCGCTGATCGGCGCGGGCACCGGCAATCAATTGTGGATCAGTCTGGCGCGCCCGCTGACGGCCGGGGTGTTCGTCTTCCTCAGTCTGTGTCTACTGATCCTGGCCTACAGCTTCGTCACCGACGACTTCTCGGTGCAGTTCGTGGCGCAGCACTCCAATTCGCTGCTGCCGATCCAGTACAAGATCACGGCGGTGTGGGGGGGGCACGAGGGCTCCTTCCTGTTCTGGACCTGGATGCTGGCGCTGTGGATGCTGGCCGTGAGCCTGTTCAGCAAGGCCATGCCGGATGATTTCGTGGCCCGCGTGCTGGGCATCATGGGGCTGATCGGCGCGGGCTACACCCTGTTCATGATCGCGACCTCCAACCCTTTCGATCGTGTGCTGCCGTTGTCGCCCGCCGACGGTGCCGATCTCAACTCGGCCCTGCAGGACATCGGCTTCATCATTCACCCGCCCTCGCTCTACATGGGTTACGTGGGCTTCTCCGTGGTGTTCGCCTTCGCCATCGCCGCGCTGCTGAGCGGACGTCTGGATTCCGCCTGGGCGCGCTGGTCCCGCCCCTGGGCCAATGCGGCCTGGGCCATCCTGACCATCGGCATCGCACTCGGCTCCTGGTGGGCCTACTACGAGCTGGGCTGGGGCGGCTGGTGGGCCTGGGACCCGGTGGAAAACCCGCCCATGATCAACTGGCTGCTGGGCACGGCGCTGATCCACTCCCTTGCAGTGACGGAAAAGCGCGGCGTGTTCAAGAGCTGGACGGTGCTGCTGGCCATCATGGCCTTCGCCGCCAGCCTGCTGGGCACCTTCATCACGCGCTCCGGCCTGCTGACCTCGGTGCACGCCTTCGCCAGTGACCCGACGCGCGGGGTGTACATCCTCGGCTTCCTGGGGCTGGTGATCGGCGGCTCGCTGTTGCTGTTCGCCCTGCGTGCGCCGCTGATGAAAAGCGAGTTCGGCTTCGCCTCGGTGTCGCGTGAGGTGTTCCTGCTGGCCAACAACATCATCCTGGTGGTGGCGAGTGCCGCCATCCTGCTGGGCACGCTTTACCCCATGGTCTATCAGGCCATCTCCGGCGGGGAGCTGATCTCGGTGGGGCCGCCATACTTCAACACCATCTTCGTGCCGCTCATGAGCCTGCTGGTGGTCTTCCTGGTGCTGGGCGCCATCAGCCGCTGGAAGAAGACGTCGGTGGCCTATCTGAAGCAGCAGCTGCTGATTGTTGCCGTGGCCAGCGTGGTGCTCGGCCTGATCCTGCCGCTGGCGCTGACGCTCGAGTTCAACGTCGGTGCCAGCATCGCCACCGCGCTCGGGTTGTGGATCGTGCTGGGCATCGTGCAGGACATCCGCCTCAAGATCGCCAACAAGCCCTCGGTGCTGGCCGGCCTGCGCTCGCTGGCCGTGGCTTACGTGGGCATGCAGATCGCGCATTTCGGTTTCGCGGTGATCCTGCTGGGCGCTGCCCTGACGAGCATCTACAGCATCGAGAAGAGCGTGTTGCTGAGCCCGGGCCAAGGGGTCGACCTGGGCCACTACCACTTCCAGTTCGACGGTACCGAGCACCTGAGCGGGCCGAACTACGAGGCCGAGCGCGCTACCTTCCAGGTGCTGCGTGACGGCGAGTTCGTGCGTGAACTGCACCCGGAAAAGCGCGTCTATACCGCCAGCCTGTCGCCGTCCACCGAGATGGCCATCGACGCCGGCTTCACGCGGGATCTGTTCATCACCCTGGGGGAGGAGCGCGAGTCCGGCGCCTGGTCCATGTCGATCTACATCAAGCCGCTGGTGCGCTGGGTCTGGCTGGGCTCCATCATCATGGCGCTTGGTGCCATCGTGGCGGTGCTCGACAAGCGCTATCGCCGTCTGAAGGTGAAGACCCTGGCACAGGAGGCGTCCGCTCCTGAGGCTGGCGCCGGCGTGCCCGGCGGGCAAACCGCTTGAGACTGGCCGGAGGAGTCACGTCAATGTCACGTTTGAAACTGTTCATCCCTGTCTTCGTGTTCATGGTCATGGCCGTGATGCTCTGGCGCGGCCTGTATCTGGACCCGCGCACACTGCCCTCGGTGCTCATCGACAAGCCGCTGCCCGATTTCGAGCTGCCGCGTGTCGAGGACGAGGCCTTGATCACCAAGGCGGACCTGCCTGACGAGCCCTTCCTGCTCAATGTCTGGGGCAGCTACTGCCTGCCCTGCCTGCAGGAGAACCCCATCCTGATGGCCGCCAAGGAAGCGGGCGTGGTGCCCATTGTCGGCGTGAACTACAAGGACAAGCTGAACCTGGCCAGACTGTGGATGGACGACAACGGCAGCCCGTTCGACTTCAGCATCATGGACGCCGACGGCCGGCTCGGCATCAATCTGGGCGTCTATGGCGCGCCCGAAACCTTCATCGTCGACGGCAATGGCGTGATCCGCTACAAGCACATCGGCGTGATTGACTACAAGACCTGGGACGAGGAGATCATGCCCGCCCTGGCCGCCGTCAAGGCCGAGGCAACCCTGTGATGCGTCCCTTTGTCATCCGCGTTCGTCTGCTCTGTTTCGGGCTGCTGCTGGGGTTCGGCGCTGTCATGCCGGGCGGAGTGTCCGTGCCGGCCATGGCCGCCGTCGATGCCTTCGAGTTCGAGACAGACGAACAGCAGCGCCGTTTCCGCCAGATGTCCGACGACTTCCGCTGCCCCATGTGCCAGAACACCAGTCTCACGGGTTCCAGTGGTGGCGTGGCGGAAGACCTGCGCCGCGAGATCTACCTGATGATCATGGATGGCAAGACGGACGAAGAGATCGAGCAGTTCATGCTGGAGCGCTATGGCGACTTCATTTTCTACCGTCCGCGCCTGACTGTCGAAACCTTGCTGCTGTGGTTCGGCCCGCTGCTCTTCCTGGTGCTGGGCGGCTGGATCATCCTCGGCATCATCCGCCGGGCACAGCCCATGACGCAGGAGCAGGTCGCCCTGAACGACGAAGAGCAGCAGCGCCTCAAGGCCCTGCTGGACAACGTGAAGCGCGACTGAGACAGCCAACCGATACACACTGAGAATGACTCGTCGCGGCAAAGACCCCAAGGGCGTGCCGGCGGGTTCAGGGGGATACCTTGTTCTGGATCTATGCTGGCGTGCTGGCCGTTGCCGCCGCGCTGTTCGTGCTCTTGCCCATGTGGAACTTTCATCGTCGCGGCGTCCAGAAGATGGCGCGACGCGAGCACGCCAACCTGCTGATTTTCCAGGAGCGCATGGCCGAGCTGGAAGCCGAGCGTGCGTCCGGCACGCTTGAGGAAGAGAACTTCCAGGCGCTCACGCGCGAGCTGGAGCGCAGCCTGCTCAGCGACGTCACCGCCGCGCGCGAAAAGGTGGAAGCCAGTGTGGAGGCTCACCCCGGTTTCTTCACCAAGGCCCGCGTCATTCCCCTGGTGATGGTGGCCTTCATCGTGCCGGTCAGCATCGGCCTGTATCAGCAGTGGGGCTACGAGGACGATCTCGAACTGGCCTCCCTGTTCGAGCGCAGCAGCGAGGTCAGCGATGACCCGCAGGCCATCCGCGACCTGATCTTCGAGATCGGCGCCATCATCGAGCGCGACAACCAGAATGGCTGGGCCATGTACCTGCTGGGACAGAACCTGGCTAACATCGGCCTGTTCGCCGAGTCCTCTTCCGCCCTGGAGCGTGCCGCCGCGCTCATCGAACAGCCCCAGGACAAGGTCTCCGTGCTGGGCCAGCATGCCTTCCTCGAGTTCATGCTGGCCGAGCAGGTCATCACCGACAAGGTGCAGGGCATCATCGACCAGGCCCAGCTGATCGACCCGAACCAGTTCCTGATCCTGCAGGTGCAGGCCCTGGATGCCGAGCGTCGCCAGGATCATCAGGCGGCCATCACCTACTGGCGTCGCATCGCCCAGCAGACGCCAGCGGGGCCGGACATGGACGAGGTCAACGCCCGCATCGCCAGCGCCCAGCAGGCCCTGGCCGGTGGCGGGGAACCTGCGGCAGCACCCGAGCCCACGGGTGCACAGGTGCAGGTGCAGGTGTCGCTCGCGGAGGGTCTGGCGCTGCCAGAGGGCACTCGCGTGTTCGTGTCGGCACTCGAGGTCAACGGCCGGGGTCAGCCCCTGGCGGCCCGCGTGCTCAACCTAGAGGACCTGCCCGTGACCTTGACGCTCAGCGACGCCGATGCCGTGGGCCCGTTCAACCTGTCGTCCGCCGAGAACATCTACGTGGTGGCGACCGCCTCGTCCAGCGGGACTGCCAATGTGCAGTCCGGCGACTATCAGGTTCGTTCGGACGGTTTTGCCCGAGCCGAGGCACCTGCTCTGGTACCTCTGGTGATCGCCGACCGGGTGCCTTGACTACAACAACAACGCAAGGGGGCTCGCATGCTTGGATTGATGATGGACAAGCCGCTGAACATCGCGGACATCCTGGAATATGCGGCCGTCTACAACACCGACGCGCAGATCGTGACGCGGCAGGTGGAAGGCGGCATCCATCGTTACCACTATGCCGATGCTCTGCGCCGCAGTCGCCGGCTGGCCAATGCCTTGCAGCGGCTGGGGGTGGAGCAGGGCGACCGCATCGCCACGCTCGCCTGGAACACCTACCGGCACTTCGAGCTTTACTACGCCATCTCGGGCATGGGCGCCATCACCCACACCATCAATCCGCGGCTCTTTCCCGAACAGATCGTCTACATCATCAATCATGCGGAAGACCGCTTGCTCTTCGTCGATCTGAGCTTCCTGCCCCTGCTGGAGGCCATCAAGGATCATCTGAGCGTGCTCAAGGGCATCGTGGTGATGACTGATGACGCGCACATGCCGGCCAATGCCGCACTGCCCGGACTGCTCTGCTATGAAGATCTGATCGCGGACGAGGCCGAGGAGTTCGCCTGGCCGCAGCTGGACGAGCGCACGGCTGCGGGCCTGTGCTACACCTCCGGCACCACGGGCAATCCCAAGGGCGTGCTGTATTCCCATCGCTCCACCGTGCTGCACGCGATTTCCTCCTGCCGCGCCTCGGCGCTGAATCTGGGGCCGATGTCCCGCGTGCTGCCCGTGGTGCCCATGTTCCACGTCTGCGCCTGGGGCGTGCCTTACAGCGCGCCGGTGGCCGGCGCCGGCATCGTGTTCCCGGGTGCCGGCATGGACGGTGCCTCGCTGTACGAGCTGATCGATGGCGAAAAGGTGACCTCCATGCTGGGCGTGCCCACGGTGTGGTTGAACCTGCTGAATCATCTCGACGCCATCAAGGGCAATCTGGACAGCGTGCAGGACGTGGTGATCGGCGGAGCTGCCGCCCCGCGCACCATGATGGACAGGTTCCAGGATGACTACGGGGTGTTTCCCATCCATGCCTGGGGCATGACGGAGCTGAGCCCCATGGGCACTGTGTGCGCCCGTACGCCCGAGCTTGCCAGTGCCGACCGCCACGAGCGGGCGCGGCTGCAGGCGAAGCAGGGCAGGGCCGTGTTCGGCGTCGAGATGCGCATCGTCAACGATGCCGGCGAGCCGCTGCCGCATGATGGTCGCACGTTCGGGCGTCTGCTGGTGCGCGGTCCCTGGGTGGCCAGCGCCTATTACCGCAGCGAGGAGACCAGCGCCTTCCAGGACGGCTGGTTCGACACCGGCGATGTCTCCACCATCGACCCGCAGGGCTATATGCAGATCGTCGATCGCAGCAAGGACGTCATCAAGTCCGGTGGCGAATGGATCAGCTCCATCGAGCTGGAGAATCTGACGGTGGGTCATTCCGCCGTCCTGGAAGCCTGTGTGGTCGGCATTCCTCATCCGAAATGGGATGAGCGGCCGCTGCTGCTGGTGGTGCGCAAGCCGGGCGTGCAGGTGGGGGCCGAAGAGCTCCTGGACTACTTGAAGGACAAGGTCGCGAAGTGGTGGCTGCCTGACGCCGTTGTATTCGTGGAGTCGCTTCCCCATACTGCCACGGGCAAGCTGCTCAAGACGCAGGTGCGCGCCCAATTTGCCAACCATTACCTGACGACGGCATGACATGAACGATTCCGGCATTGCCTTAACCGACCAGAATGTACGGCCAGCCAAGGTCCTCATCGACTCCTTCGGGCGCCACGTGGACTACATTCGTCTGTCCGTGACCGATCGCTGCGATTTTCGCTGCGTCTATTGCATGACGGAGGAAATGACTTTCCTGCCGCGCGCCCAGGTGCTCACGCTCGAGGAGCTGCATCTGATCGCGCAGGCATTCACCGAGCTGGGGGTGCGCAAGATTCGCCTGACAGGCGGCGAGCCGATGGTGCGCAACAATGTGATGTCGCTGATCGAGTGCCTGGGGCAATTGCCCGGGCTCAAGGAGCTGCTGCTCACCACCAATGGGGCGCAGCTGGACAAGTACGCCGGGCCGCTGCGCCAGGCAGGGGTCAATCGCATCAATATCAGTCTGGACAGCCTCGACGCCGAACGTTTCCGTCGCATTTCGCGCACGGGCCGGCTCGAGCATGTGCTCGCCGGCGTCGAGGCGGCGCGCCGCCAGAATTTCGATCGCATTCGTATCAATGCGGTGTTGATGAAGGGCTACAACGACGACGAGGTGCTGCCGCTCACGGAGTATGCGCTGGCGCGGGATCTGGACATCGCCTTCATCGAGGAAATGCCGCTGGGCAATGCCTCGGACCACGACCGCGAGAACACGGTCTGCAGCAACGAGTGGGTGCGCAGTGTGATCACCGAGAAGTACGGCCTCGCACCGATCGGCGACCGTACTGCGGGGCCGTCGCGCTACTACCAGATTCCCGGTCGACGCAGTCGCATCGGCTTCATCTCGCCTGTCAGTCACAATTTCTGTGGCGACTGCAACCGCGTGCGCGTCACGGTGGAAGGGCGCCTGCTGCTGTGTCTGGGCAACGAGCACTCGGTCGACCTGCGCGCCGTGCTGCGCGAGCAAAACGGCGGCATCGAGGAATTGAAACAGGCCATCATCGGCGCGATGTCACTCAAGCCGGAGCGGCATTTCTTCTACGAAAAGGATCATGTGCAGCCCGTGCGTCTGATGAACATGACGGGCGGTTGAGGCAGTCGATCCAGAATCCGCATTCCAATCAACCTGCGCGATTGCCGCGATGGCTGGCTCCGGCAAGCCAGACGCAATCGCCGTCGCAGCACGGAGTTTCCTGCAGCCATGTCCAGCCCCAGTCCCGTTGAATTCACCCCGGTCAATGTCGTCGTCGTCACCGTGTCCGACACCCGCACGCCCGAGACCGACAAGTCCGGCGCATATCTCGTGGAGAGTGTCACCGCCGCCGGGCATCATCTGCTTGGCAAGCACATCGTGAAGGACGATACCTACAAGCTGCGCGCGCTGGTCGCCACGCTGATCGCGGATGAGCAGGTGCAGGCGGTGCTGCTGACCGGGGGCACCGGTTTCACTTTCCGTGACAATACCGTCAAGGCGGTAACACCCTTGCTCGACACGCTGATCGAGGGTTTCGGGGAATTGTTCCGTCAGATTTCCTTCACGGAGATCGGCTGCTCCACGATTCAGTCACGTGCCTTCGCAGGCATGGCCAATGGCACCATCGTGTTCGCGCTGCCGGGGTCGCCCGGGGCGTGTCGCACAGGCTGGGAGAATATCGTGTCGAAGCAGCTGGATCGCAGGCACAAGCCCTGCAATTTCGTGGACAAGCTGAAGAAGGTGGAGTGAAGCGATGCGGGTAAAGGGGTTCCCGCCGTGAAGGTCTGAGTGGATGTTCAGCGCTTCACAGCGGGCAACGGCTGCAGGTACCGCTTTCTTGTGCTGTTTGCATAGGGATGACCCCGGAAGTGTTGGTCACAACGGCCCTTCGGCCGATCGGGGTCATGCAGCGCCGAGCATGGTCAACACAGGCACGGCCACAGAAGCAGCCACAACAGTCAGGGAGATCAGGACAGCACGGGCATTGACGAAGATTTCGCTCATTTGAATTTCCTTTTGCTTGGGTGGTTTGAGTGTTACCTGCTTCTCTCAGGTAACGGCGCGCATGGTAACACAAGTGTGTATATGGGTAACAACACTTATTTTTAGTTGTTTATCGTAACGAATATGCGTTTCGTCGCGCTTAGATGATTTCTTTCGGTAACACTTTTATGGAAGACCTGGATACTTCGAATGCTCTGGCTGGACAAGTCGTGGCTGTGCCGGAAAGTCGACAGCTCGATATTCTGGAAGACCTGCTGTTGCGCCGCGGGGCGCAGGTCATCCGAGTGCCGCTGGTGGCCATTCTGGATGCGCCGGACCCGGCGCCTGTGTTGCGCTGGCTGGATGAGTTCATCGCTGCCCCGCCTGACTTTTTCGTCATCCTGACGGGAGAAGGGCTGCGGCGCCTTCTGGCTCTGGCACAGTGCCATGGGCGCGCGGCTGACTTCATCGCAGCACTGCAGGCCACCACGACGGTGTGCCGCGGACCCAAGCCGGGGCGGGCGCTCAAGGAGATCGATCTCAAGCCTGACATGCTGGGCAAGGCGCCGACCACGCCCGGCGTGATCGCCGCACTGGAGGAGATCGCGCTGCACGGGCGGCGCGTGGCGGTGCAATTGTATGGCGAGGAACCCAATCTGCTGTTGACGGACTATCTGCGCAGTCGTGGGGCGAATGTGTGTGCCGTGGCGCCTTACATCTATGCGCCGCAAACGCACGAGACGCAGGTCGTGGACTTGATCCATGCGCTGGTGCGCGGCGACATCAGTGCCATCACCTTCACCAGTCAGCCGCAATTCACGCGTCTGCAGAACGTTGCCCGCGAGCACGGCCTGGAAGCTGAATTGCTGACGGGCCTGCAGCACGTGGTGGTGGCGGCGGTCGGCCCGGTGGTGGGCGATCAGCTGCAGGCGGCGGGCGTGCCTGTCAGCGTGA
>JALREE010000093.1 GCA_023256835.1 Pseudomonadales bacterium
GGGCCTTGCTCGGCGGGGGGTTGCCGACGCTGCAGCGCTTCGGTCGGCGTCTGTTGCGCGGGGTGGGGCAGACGCTGAGCAGCGCCGTCACCGGCAGTCGCTATCTGCGCGTGGACGAGTCCATCCTGCGGGTGCTGCTGACCCGGCAGGTGCAGCTGGTGCTGGCGCTGGAAGCGCGGGGGCACGCGGCGGTGAATCGCATCGCCCTGCCGCAGAGCCTGCAGGCGGACTTGTGGCAGGGCGCGCTGACGGCGGCCTTGCGGCGCTGTCGCGAATACCCGGCGTGGTCGTCCCTGGGCGGGGAAGCGCGTGAAAGCCCGGCGCGCCAGCAGATGCAGGAGCGCATAGCCGAGGCTACACTGCGCGCCATCGTCCGTTGCGCGGGAGGCTTCGCTCCATGAACAACCCCATTCTGCTGTCGATTTCCCTGCTCACGCTCAGCAATGTCTTCATGACCTTCGCCTGGTACGCCCATCTGAAGGAGTTGAACAACAAGCCCTGGCTCATTGCCGCCTTGATCAGCTGGGGCATCGCCCTGTTCGAATACCTGTTGCAGGTGCCCGCCAACCGCATCGGCTACACGGTGCTCTCGGTGGGGCAACTCAAGATCATGCAGGAGGCCATCACGCTGACGGTGTTCGTGCCCTTCGCCTTCCTCTATCTGAAGGAGCCGCTGAAGCTGGATTATCTGTGGAGCGGGCTGTGCATCATGGGCGCGGTGTACTTCGCCTTTCGCAGCCGCTTCGCGGAGATGGTCTGAACCGGCGCCGGCATTGCTTCTTCAGGGCAGGTGGTTTACTTTCGCCGCAACCCTTCCGAGCGCTGCATCCTCAACCCGAAATCTCAACAACAACAAGAAGATCGCCATGAAATCACGCCCCTCAGTGTCGCCGAATCGCCCTGGTTTTCTCACCTCCCTGCGCGTCGTCGCCGCCCTTGTGCTGCTGGCGCTGTCGCCGTTCAGTCCGGCCCAGCAGGATGATCTGAACTGGGTCACCACCTGGTCGGCCGCGCCCAGTTCGCTGCCGCCCGGCCTGCTGCCCCCCGAGGCCATCACGGATGCCTTCGACAACCAGACCCTGCGCCTGATCGTGCACAGCAGTGCCGGGGGCGATGTGGTGCGGGTGCGTCTGTCGAACACGCACGGCAACAAGCGCCTGCAGATCGGCGCCGCCACCATCGCTCTGCAGGCCGAGGGCAGTGCCATCGTGCCTGAAACCCTGACCCGCCTGACCTTCGGCGGCGAGGAGAGCGTCACCATCGCCCGTGGCGGCCTGGTGTTCAGCGACCCGGTGGCCTTCACCGTGCCCCAGCTCAGCAATCTGGCGGTGAGCCTCTACATTCCCGCGCCCAGCGGCACCGTCACCACCCATCTGGCGGCGGCTCAGACCAGCTATGTCTCGGCCCCCGGCGACTTCACCGGCAGCATCCCGTTCAACACCGCGCAGGAGATCCCGGTGTGGAACTACCTCACGGCCATCGACGTGGGTCGCACCGATGCCATCACCACCATCGTCACGCTGGGCGACTCCATCACCGACGGCGTGGGCTCCACCGCCAATCTGAACAACCGCTGGCCGAACTACCTGGCGCGCCGCCTGCTGCTGGACCCGCAGGTGCCTGACTTCGCCGTGGCCAATGCCGGCATCAGCGGCAATCGCGTGCTGCAGGAACTCTCGCCGCGCTTCGGGGAAAACCTGCAGGTGCGTTTCGAGCGCGACGTGCTGGCGCTGTCCAACGTCAGTCACATCGTGCTGCTGGAAGGCATCAACGACATCGGCATGCCGGCGCTGCTGGCACCGGGCGAGGACGTGACGCCCGAGGAAATCATTGCGGGCTATCGCCAGATCATCACCCGGGCCCACGCGCGCGGCATCAAGATCATCGGCGCCACCCTGACGCCCTTCGAGGGCGCGGCCTACTACACGCCCGAGGGCGAGGTGAAGCGGCAGGCAGTCAACGCCTGGATCCGCACCAGCGGCGAATTCGACGGCATCATCGACTTCGAGATCCCGGCGCGGGACCCGTCCCACATCACCCGGCTGGTGCCGTCCTACACCGCGGACAATCTGCACCCCAATGACGAAGGCTACAAGGCGATGGCAGAGGCCGTCGATCTCGATCTGTTCCGCTGACGTATAGGGAACACTTCCGTTTCACACCACAAAGGTCACGCATGAAATACCAAGGCAGTCCCACATTCACCCATCAGCAGGAGGACCGCATCGGCGTCCTGATCACCAATCTCGGCACCCCGGACGCCCCCACGCCCAAGGCGCTGCATCGCTATCTCAAGGAGTTCCTGTGGGATCCGCGCGTCGTGGAGGTGCCCCGGCTGATCTGGTGGTTCGCGCTCAATGGCGTGATCCTGCGCATCCGCCCGCGTCGCTCCGCCAAGGCTTACGCCGGCGTCTTCACCGAGGAGGGTTCGCCGCTGCTGGTGCACACGCGCAATCAGTGCACGGCGCTGCAGGCGCTGCTCGCCGAGCAGGGCCACGGCCAGGTGGTGGTGGACTTCGCGATGCGCTACGGCAATCCGTCCATCCCCTCCGTGCTGGAAGCCATGTTCAACAAGGGCGTGCGCAAGCTGCTGGTGCTGCCGCTCTACCCGCAGTATTCCGGTTCCACCGCGGCGTCCACCTTCGATGCCATCGCGAAGGATTTCACCGCCCGGCGCTGGATTCCCGATCTGCGCTTCGTCTCGCACTACCACGACTTCGCGCCGTTCATCGCCGCCGCCGCCCAGCGCATCCGCGAGCACTGGGACACCCACGGCCGCGCCGACAAGCTGCTGTTCTCCTATCACGGCGTGCCGATGCGCTACCTGCACAACGGGGACCCTTACCACTGCGAATGCCACAAGACCTCACGGCTGATCGCCGAGGCGCTCGGGCTGGGCAAGGACGAGTACATCACCACCTTCCAGTCCCGCTTCGGGCGCGAGGAGTGGCTGAAACCCTACACCGATGCCACCCTCAAGGCCTTCCCCGCGCAGGGGGTGAAATCCGTGCAGGTGTTCTGCCCGGGCTTCTCGGCCGACTGTCTGGAGACCATCGAGGAGATCGGCGAAGAGAACAAGCACTACTTCGAGGAGGCGGGCGGCGAGCGCTACGAATACATCACCGCGCTGAACGACCGCCCCGACCACATCGCCGCGCTGGCGTCCCTGGTGCACGCGAACCTGCACGGCTGGCAGCTTCAGCCTGCGCCGGAACGCGACGCGCTTGCCCGGGCGCTTGGAGCCCCACGTTGAGCATTGTTCGGGAGTCCGCATGAACATCCTGCTTTCGCGCCGCCTGGGCTATTTCGCCGGCGGCACGGCCATCTTCTTCCTGCTGCTGGCGGCCATGCGCATGCTCTTTTTCGTGGGCTTCTCAGGCGTGGCGCCGGACGAGAACCCGGAGGCGGTCTGGCCCACGCTGGGCATCGGCCTGCAGTTCGACATGCGTCTGGCCTTGCTGCTGATGCTGCCCGTCGCGCTGGCGCTGCTGCTGCCAAGGCTGCGGCAGCGCTTCCCCGTGCAGCTGCGCTGGGCCTTGCGCGGCTATCTCGCCGTGGCATTGATGGGTCTGGTGCTCATCTACATCTTCGACTTCGGCCACTACGCCTATCTGGGCGTGCGCCTGAATGCCTCGGCCTTCCGCTACACGGCCGATGCGCAGATCTCCACGGACATGATCTGGCAGACCTACCCGGTGGTGTGGATCACCCTGGGCTGGATCGCCACCGTGGCGTTGACGCTGTTCGCCTTCCTGCGCCTGGAGCGCGTGACCCTGGACCGCCCGCAGGTGCCGGTGCCGCGTCTGGCCGCCGGGCTTGGCGGCACCGTGGTCACCGCGCTGGTGCTGGTGGGACTGCTGGGGCGCTACACCAACATCAACCTGGAGAATCCGGTGCCGCTGCGCTGGAGCGATGCCTTCTTCTCGGGCGACAGCCAGATCGGGGCGCTGGGCCTGAACCCGCTGCTGTTTCTCTACGACACCTGGGACGTGCAGGACGACGGCTACGATGCCGAAGCGCTCACCAGGCTCTATCCCGTCGTGGCCAATTACCTCGGCGTGACTCCCTCCGGCCAGGGCATCAGTTTCGAGCGCCATGTGGGCGTGCAGCCCCATGCCCTGCCGGGCGAGCGCAAGCCCAACATCGTGTTCATCATGCTGGAGTCCCTGGGCACGTCGGCGGTGGGAGCCTACGGCAATCCGCTGAACCCGACGCCGAACCTGGACGCCCTGGCCCCGCAGAGCTGGTTCTTCAAGCATTTCTACGTGCCCGTCACCGGCACGGCCAAGACGGTCTGGGCCAGCATCACGGGCATTCCCGACGTGACCCGCCAGGAAACCGCCAGCCGCAACCCCCTGATCATCCGGCAGAACACACTGATCAATGCGCTGGAGGACTACCAGAAGATCTACACCGTGGGCGGCAGCGCAGGCTGGGCCAACATCAATGGCGTCATCATGCAGAGCATCGACGACATCACGCTGTACGAAGAAGGCTACTGGCAGGCGCCGAACGTGGATGTCTGGGGCATCTCGGACCTCGATCTGTTCAAGGAGACCGACCAGATCCTCCAGGCCCTGCCCGAGGACAAGCCCTTCTTCGCCTACATCCAGACGGCGGGCAATCATCGCCCCTTCACCATTCCCGAGGACAACGACGGCTTCGAGACCCTCGACCTGCCGCTGGAGCAGGTGCAGGAGTTCGGCTCGCGCAGCGTGGAGCAGTACAACGCCGTGCGCCTGCTGGATTTCAACATCGGCCGCTTCATGGAGATGGCCAAGGCCGGGGGCTATTACGAGAACACGATCTTCGTGCTGTTCGGGGACCACAACACCCGCATCTCCCAGCTGCCCCACATGCCGCCGGCCTTCGAGCAGCTGGGGCTGGAGAGCAATCACGTGCCGATGCTGATCCATGCGCCCGGCCTGCTGGAGCCGCGCGTGTTCGAGGAGGCGACGGGCCTGGCGGATCTGCTGCCGACGATGGCAGGGCTGGTGGGCGTGGAATACACCACCCGCACTATGGGGCGGGACATCCTGCTGCCCTCGCCCGAAGGCGAGCGGGCGATTCCGGTGGTGTTGCGCGAAGGCACTTTCCCGCTGATCGGGGTGGTGACGAAGGACTTCCTGGTGCAGATGAATCACGACGGCACCAGCCCGTCGATGCATGATCTGGCCTCCCTCGAGCCGCTGCAGAACGTGGCCGAACAGCATCCCGAGGAGTACCAGCGTCTGCTGGATCTGGGGCGCGGTCTCTACGAAGCGGCGCGCTTCATGCTGACCGATAACGTAAGGGAATGAGGCGGCGCCACTGGCGCCGCAGCAGCACCACGAGGCAGAACGTGCCCAGCGCCGGGTCGATCAGGTAGTCCCAGTAATTGGTGGAACCCTTGAGCTGCAGCACGAAGCCGAGGGTTGCCACGCTCAGCATCAGGCAGCCCAGGTAATGTCGCTGCCACAGCAGCCCCAGACTCAGCAGCCCCACACTCG
>JALREE010000098.1 GCA_023256835.1 Pseudomonadales bacterium
CCGCCACCGAGATCGAGCGCGCATAGCGCTGCCCGAACAGGCGCAGGGCGCCCGTCTTCAGCGGCACGAAGACGGCATCGTCCTGGTCATTGCCCCCCTGCCCCGAGGCGCCCTTGCGCGTCAGCACGCCGATGATCTGGAAGGGCACATTGCGAATCAGGATGTATTCGCCCAGCGGATTGCCGCCATCGGGAAACATCTCGGCCGCCACGGTCGCTCCGAGCACAGCCACGGCAGCATAGGTGTCACTGTCCTCCCGAGTGAAGTAGATGCCCTGGGCCAGGGGCCAGCTGCGGATGGCCGGCATGGACTCGGAATTGGCGATGACCGTGGTCTGGTAGTCCTGGCGACCGTGACGCACGGTCTGGCTGCCCTGTATCTCCGGCAGCGTGCCGATCACGTTGGGCACCCCGTCGGCGATGGCGTCGGCATCCTCGAAGGTCAGCGTCGAAGGCGACGGCCCCCGTTGCCCGGGCACCCGCGCGGGCTGCAGCGTCAGCATGTTGGTGCCGATGGCGCTGATGCGCTCGACGATCTGCTGCCGCGCGCCCTCTCCGATTGCCAGCATGGCCACCACCGAGGCCACGCCGATGACGATGCCCAACAGGGTCAGGAAGGTGCGAAAGATGTTCGCGGTGAGCGAGCGCATGGCCATGCGGATGGCTTCGCTGATGCCGGTCAGGGGCGAGGCCACGCGGCGGTTCAGGAACAGCTCGCGCAGCTTGTGATTGTCGGCATTGCCATGGCTGGCAGTGACGGTGTTGCGATCGCGGATCACCTGACCGTCGCGGAACTCCACGACTCTATCGGCCTGTTCGGCCAGTGCCGGGTCGTGGGTGATGATGATGACCGTGTGGCCCTGCCGCGCCAGATTCTTCAACAGAGCCACCACCTCGGCGCCGCTGGCCGAATCCAGCGCCCCCGTGGGCTCGTCCGCCAGAATGATGTTGCCGCCGTTCATCAGCGCCCGGGAAATGGACACGCGCTGCTGCTGGCCGCCCGAGAGCTGGCTGGGCCGGTGATCCATGCGCTCGCCCAGCCCGAGCGAGGTGAGCAGGGCTTCAGCGCGGATGCGGCGCTGCTCGGCGCTGTAACCGGCATAGATGGCGGGAATCTCGACATTTTCCAGCGCCGTGGCATGGGGCAGCAGGTTGTAGCTCTGGAACACGAAGCCGAAGGCCTCGCGCCTCAGCCAGGCCAGATCGTCGGCCTCGAAGTGGCGGATGTCACGCCCGCCGAACAGATAGGTGCCACTGGTGGGTTTGTCCAGACAGCCCAGGATGTTCATCATCGTGGACTTGCCTGAGCCGGACTGGCCGACGATGGCGACGAACTCGCCGATGTGGATCTTCAGGTCGACCCCGCGCAGGGCGCGCACCTCCACGCCCCCCGAGGTGATGTAGGTGCGGGTGATGCCGCGCAGCTCGATGATGGGAATCTCGCCGCTGATATCGGCCGCCCGCGCTGGCTCCCCCGAGGAGGGCCGCGCCCCCAGGGCGCCGGCATCCAGGGTCATACTGCTCATCGGAAGCCTCCGCCGACGCCGCGCGGGGCGGTGGGTGCGCCGATGGCCTGCAGCTGCTGCTGGGGTTCCGGCGCGCCCTGAATGACGCCGGCCACGACCTGTTCGCCCTCCTCCAGGCCGGAGATCACCTGCGCACTGATGCGGCTGCTGACGCCGACGACAATGTCACGCGCCTGCTGCGTGCCATCGGCCGCCATCACGGTGACGGTGGCCGGCCGGCGCGCCGGCACCGTGCCATCGCCGGAGGGCGGGCGACGTCCCGCAGGACGCCCCTGGCCCTGGCGCGCGGCCGCGTTGCGGGCCTCGGCATCCGCGGGAGCCCCGGCTGCAGGCGCACCGTCAGCCGCTGCTGGCGCGCCGTAACTGAGCGCCCCGACGGGCACCGTCAGCACGTCATAGGCGGCCGCGGTAATGAAGAACACCTGGGCGGTCATCTCCGGCAACAGGCTGCCATCGGCGTTGTCCACATCGAACAGGCCGGTGTAGAGCACCACATTGTTCTCGATCACCGGCGTCGGCAGGATCTGCCGCA
>JALREE010000217.1 GCA_023256835.1 Pseudomonadales bacterium
CGGCAATGCCAGCAACATCACCCTGGGGCTGCCGATCATCCGCACCTCGGTGGATCACGGCACGGCGCTGGATCTGGCCGGCACGGGCAAGGCGCAGATCGGCTCGCTGGTGGAGGCCATCGCCGTGGCCAGGCTTATGGCGGGGTTCGCCAGCCAGCAGGTTCCCACACCAGCAGATGCGTGGGAGCTTGCTTGCAAGCGAACAGATGTCTCGGGGGCTGCCCATGACTGACACGCTCCGCACCGGCCGCCCGCGAGGCCCCGATCTGCAGAAGGACGGCTTTCACCACCAGGCCCGCAAGCGCTTCGGGCAGAACTTCCTGCACGACCAGAACATCATCGGCCGCATCATCCGCGCCATCGCCCCGCAAGCGGGGGATCATCTGGTGGAGATCGGTCCCGGTCAGGGCGCGCTCACGCGGCATCTGCTGCAGCAGTGCGGGCACCTCGACGCGGTGGAACTGGATCGTGACCTGGCGGCGTATCTGCAGAGCACGCTCGGGGCGGACCCGCGCTTCGCCCTGCACGAAGGCGATGTGCTGAAATTCGACCTGCGCTCCCTGCTGCCGCAGGACGCCACGGCGCGCCCGCGCAGCCTGCGCGTGGTGGGCAATCTGCCCTACAACATCTCCACCCCCTGCATGTTCCACCTGCTGCAGTCCGAGCAGTGGATCGCCGACATGCACTTCATGCTGCAGCTGGAAGTGGTGCAGCGGCTGGCGGCCGTGCCGGGCGACGAGCACTACGGACGCCTCAGCCTGATGATGCAGTACCACTGCACGGTGGAGCATCTGTTCGACGTGCCGGGCACTGCTTTTGTGCCGCAACCCAAGGTATGCTCTGCCATCGTTCGCCTGGTGCCGCATGCACGCAAACCGGTGCAGGTGCTGGATGTGGCGTGTCTGCAGGACGTGGTGCGCATTGCCTTCACCCAGCGGCGCAAGACCTTGAAGAACAGCCTGCGGACCCTGATATCGGAAGCGGCATTGAGTGCACTGCCCATCGACATCAGCCTGCGACCGGAGAACCTGAGTCTGGCCGACTACGCGTTGATCGCCGACTGCATCACCCGCAGCCGGCAGCAGTCGTCACTCGAAGCTGACACAGCGACAGCACGACAGGAGGAGTCCCGCGTTGAAAACTGAACTTCGCCCCGCAGGCATCGACATTTCCGTCAGCACGCAGTACCTGCAGGAACAATCGGATCCGGCCAACAAGCGCTTCGTCTTCGCCTACACGATCGGCATTGCGAACAAGCGCGAGCAGCCCGTGAAGCTGATCTCCCGCCACTGGATCATCACCGATGACAACGACAAGGTGGAGGAAGTGCGGGGTTCCGGCGTGCTGGGACAGCAGCCGCTGATCGCCCCGGGGCAGGTGTTCCATTACACCAGTGGCGCCGTGCTGACCACCGAGTTCGGCACCATGCAGGGCAGTTACGAGATGTTGAGCGCCGATGGCGAGACCTTTGCCGCCCCCATTCCGGCGTTCCTTCTTTCCAGACCATTGACGGTGCACTAGACGCCGGGAACCAGCAGGGCTTCATGTCAACGTATGTCATAGGCGACATTCAGGGTTGTTACAAGCCCTTGCGCAAGTTGCTGGCCACAGTGGACTTCAATCCCCTGCGCGACCGGCTGTGGTGCGTGGGCGATCTGATCAACCGCGGCCCGAAGTCCCTCGACACGCTTCGCTATCTGCGCGACCTGGACAAGGCCGTCACCGTGGTGCTGGGCAATCACGATCTGCATTTTCTGGCCATCTATCACGGCGCCTGCCCCAACCGTGGCCGGGACACCCTGCAGGAATTGCTCGATGCCCCCGATTGCGAGGCTCTCAGCCACTGGCTGCGGCATCAGTCGCTGGCCCACTATGACTGCGTGGAGCAGGCCGAGGGGCATCAGAACTACCTGATGATCCATGCCGGCATCGCCCCGAAGTGGACGCTGCAGAAGACGCTGGAACTGGCCGCCGAGGTGGAACTGACCCTGCAGGGGCCGGACTTCCGCGACTTCCTGGCCAACATGTACGGCGACACGCCCCGGCGCTGGAAGGAAAAGCTCACCGGTCACGAGCGCCTGCGCTGCATCACCAATTACCTCACCCGCATGCGCTTCTGCGACGAGCGCGGCAACCTCAACCTGCAGGTCAAGGAAGGGCTGACGGCCGCCCCGGAAGGCTTCCGCCCCTGGTTCGAGTTCGAACAGATCACCCCCGAGACCAATATCCTGTTCGGCCACTGGGCCGCGCTGGAAGGCAAGACGAATCGCGCGCATGTCTACGGCATGGACACCGGCTGTGTCTGGGGGCGCGAGCTGAGCATGATGCGCCTGGAAGACCACCAGCTGTTCAGCGTCTGAGACCACGGGTTACACT
>JALREE010000280.1 GCA_023256835.1 Pseudomonadales bacterium
GAACCCTCATGGGCCCTGGTCCTTCCGATGTGAGTCCCCGCATCCTTGAAGCCATGAGTCGACCTACCATCGGTCATCTTGATCCGAGCTTCATCCAGCTGATGGATGAGATCAAGTCTCTGCTCCAGTTTGCATTCAGGACCAACAATGCCTTGACCCTGCCCGTGTCCGCTCCGGGCTCTGCGGGCATGGAAGCCGTGTTCGTCAATTTGCTGGAGCCGGGTGACAAGGCGATTGTCTGCCAGAATGGTGTCTTTGGCGGCCGCATGAAGGAGAACGTCGAGCGTTGCGGCGCAACTGCGATTTTGGTGCAGGACCCATGGGGGGAGCCTGTCGACCCCGCCAAGGTGGAGAAGGCGCTGGCGGAGCATCCAGACGCCCGCTTGCTTGCCTTCGTGCACGCTGAGACTTCCACCGGAGTTCGCAGCGATGCACAAGCCCTTGCTGCGCTGGCCGCGCGGCATGGCGTCTTGACCGTGATGGATGCTGTCACCTCCCTTGGCGGCATTGCAGTCGATACCGACCTCTGGGGCATTGATGCCGTGTATTCCGGATCGCAGAAGTGTCTGTCCTGCGCGCCTGGTCTCTCTCCGGTCAGCTTCAGCCCTCGCGCTGTGGAACGCATACGCTCGCGCAAGACGAAAGTGCAGAGCTGGTTTCTCGACATGAATCTGATCATGGATTACTGGGGCAGCGGGGCGCGGCGCAGCTATCACCACACGGCGCCCGTGAACGCACTCTATGGTCTGCATGAAGCACTGTGCATTCTCTCGGAAGAGGGGCTGGACGCCGCTTGGCAGCGCCATCGTCTGCACCACGAGGCACTGGTTTGTGGTCTTGAGGCCATGGGATTGACGTTGCGCGTTGCACCCGACTGGAGGCTGCCTCAGCTCAACGCGGTGAATGTTCCCGACGGGGTGGATGAGGCCGGTGTTCGAGCGAGCCTGCTGCGCGATCACGGACTGGAGATTGGCGCCGGACTTGGCGTCCTGGCTGGCAAGATATGGCGTATCGGGCTTATGGGACATGCCTGCAACACGCGCAATGTGCTGTTCTGCCTTGCTGCGCTGGAGGACGCTCTGGTCGGAGCCGGCGTGACCCTGCCGCTCGGGCAGGCCCTGCAGGCGGCCCATGCGCGCTACGCCAGAGTCTGACGGCCTCTGATCAGATCAGCCTGGCGTGGCTGAGCGACCCGGGAACAGGCTGAAGTAGAGCAGCGGCCACAGGCCCACATGCACCATCACGTCTGCAGTGTTGAAGATGTAGTGCCAGAAGGGGATGTGCTGCACGTTGATGAAGTCGACGACACTGCCATAGATCAGTCGGTCCAGCACGTTGCTGGCGCCGCCACCCACGACGAAGCCGAAACAGATGTACTCATGCGGCTCGATGGTGCGGCCGCGCCACAGGTATACCACCAGGGCGCTGATGAGAAGCAGGCTGAACAGGCCGAAGATCCAGCCGTGCCCCTGGAACATGCCGAACACGCCCCCCATGTTGCGAATGTGAGTGAAGTGAATGAACGTGCTCCATTGCACGCTCTCGCCCAGGGGAATGCGCGAGTTGACCAGGTAGCTGCCGGTCTGAGCCACGATCAGGACGCTCAGGGCGATCAAGGAAAAACGCAGCATGTGGCGGGTCTTGGACAAGGGACACCTGGCGGGCTTGGCTCGATTCGGGCGGGCAGAATACCACAGGCCGACCGCATCAGGCACAGAGCGGTCGGACCTGCACAATGGCGGCGAAGGAGCTGGCGGAGACAAGATGGCACAAGAGCAGGCGGCGCAGAAGAATGGCCGGCGCCGTGTGATCGCGGCGTCCTACCTCTTCATGAAACGCGGGGAGCGCTATCTGCCGCCGATCGTGCGCGGACTGCTGGGTGTCCTGTTGATGCTGGCAGGCATGCTGGGCTTTCTGCCCGTGCTGGGCTTCTGGATGATTCCGCTGGGAGTAGCCTTGCTGGCGACCGACATTCCCGCCCTGCGCTTGTGGTTCATCAAGCGCTTGAACCACACGCGCAAGCGGGTCAGACGTCAGCGGCGCCTCTGATCAGCGCAGTTCTGCGAACAGGGCGCGCAGGCGATTGGCGTTCTTGCCGACGTCGCTGGCCCCGACGCGAGACTTCGAGCGGGCCTGCAGAACGGTGCCCTGCGGGGTTTCGCTGATCAGCACGATCACGTCGTCCTTGAAGCGGAACCAGAACGTTGTATCTGTCGCTTCGATGCGGCCATCCGCCAGATTCTGATCCACCAGTTCCCAGCCCAGCGTGTCGACGGCTGCCAGCACGCGATTGAATATCTCTTCCTTCGACTCGGTGAAGACCTGCGGCACGATGTCCGGATAGGCCTCCTTCTGCGCAGCGGCCATACGGGTGGCATCCCAGTTGGGCTGGTCGCCATAGATCACGGAATTCGGAGCATTGGCGCGCAGCGGCGCCACGGCGACGAACTGCGGCGGATTGTCGGTGTCGGTGGTGATGTCGTGAATGGGCGGCGTCCCTTCCGGTGCGCGGTAGGTTTCCGGCAC
>JALREE010000282.1 GCA_023256835.1 Pseudomonadales bacterium
TCATCGGACTGCAGCCAGTCCGGATCGGCCTTCGGCCAGGGATGGTAGGCCAGTGTGCCTGCATGGCCCAGACGCTTCCACAATTCCTCGGCGATATGCGGCGCGAAGGGCGAGAGCACCAGCACGAACTTCTTGGCAATCGCGCGGGGCAGACGCTCCTGCTTCTTCGCCAGATTCACGAATTCCATCATCTTGGCGATGGAGGTGTTGAAGCGCATGCCCTCGATGTCGGCCGTCACCTTGTGCACCGTGATGTTGATCTCGCGGCGCAGCTCGTCGCTGGCACTCTCCTCGGGCTCGTCCGTGATGAGCGCGGAGAGCTGCTCGGTATCCGGGTCGATCAGCAGCGACCAGGCACGGTCGAGGAAGTTGTAGACCCCCTTCACGCCATTGGTCTGCCAGGGTTTGACCGCTTCCAGCGGGCCCATGAACATCTCGTACAGGCGCAGGGAATCGGCGCCGTATTCCGCCACCACGTCGTCGGGATTGACCACGTTGAGGCGCGACTTCGACATCTTCTCCTCGCGAGCATTCAACGGTGTCTGCGTGCCTTTGGCGAAGGGCTTGCCGTCACGGTATTCCACATCGCCGGGCGCGTAGAAGCGCCCATTCTCATCGCGATGGCTGATGCCCAGGATCATGCCCTGATTGAACAGCTTCTTGAACGGTTCGCGCGTGGACACCAGTCCGCAGTCGTAAAGCACCTTGTGCCAGAAACGCGAGTAGAGCAGGTGCAGCACCGCGTGCTCGACGCCGCCGACATAAAGATCGACGGGACCCCAGTACTGCTCGGCCTCGGGAGAGAAGGGAAGCTGCTCGTTGGTCGGGTCCATGTAACGCAGGTAATACCAGCAGGAACCGGCCCACTGGGGCATGGTGTTGGTTTCACGCAGCCACTGCGCGCCATCCAGTTCCACTTGCATCCACTGCTCGGCGCGCGCCAGCGGCGGCTGGCCGTCCGCCGTGGGTTTGTACTCGTCCAGCTCCGGCAGCGTGATCGGCAGGTCCTGCGCCGGCACGGCGCGGATCTCACCGGTGGCAGGATTGTGCAGGATCGGGAAGGGCTCGCCCCAGTAACGCTGGCGGGAGAACAGCCAGTCGCGCAGCTTGTAGGTGGTTTCGCCCTGCCCCAGTCCCTTTTCCTCCAGCCAGGCAATCATCTTCGCCTTGGCTTCGGCGGTGGGCAGGCCATCGAGGAACCCCGAGTTCACGGCAATGCCTTCCTCGGCGAAGGCGGCCTCACTCACATCGCCGCCCTGCACCACCTCAATGATGGGCAGACCGAAGGCGCGCGCAAACTCGTAGTCGCGCTCGTCATGCCCCGGCACCGCCATGATGGCGCCCGAACCGTAGTCGGCCTTCACATAGTCCGCGATCCAGATGGGCACGGGCTGACCGTTGACCGGATTGATGGCATGGCCGCCTGTGAAGACACCAGTTTTTTCCTTGGCTGCTGCGGTTTCGCGATCCAGATCGCTGATGTTCTTCACGCGCTGGACGTATGCGGCGACGGCCTCGGCCTGTTCTGCCGAGGTGATGCGGGCCACCAGCGGATGTTCCGGTGCCAGCACGCAGAAGGTGGCGCCGAAGAGTGTGTCGGGCCGCGTGGTGAAGACCTCGAACTCGCCCTCGCTGCCCTGCAGTGTGAAGCGCACGCGCGCCCCCACCGACTTGCCGATCCACTGCCGCTGCATCTCGATGATGCCGGCCGGCCAGTCCAGCTCGTCCAGGTCATTGAGCAGACGCTCGGCATAAGCCGTGATGCCAAGCATCCACTGGCGCATCATGCGCCGTTCCACCGGATCGCCTGTCTCCACGTAACGCCCGTCCTGCACCTCTTCGTTGGCGAGCACGGTGCCCTGTGCGGGGCACCAGTTCACCGGCACCTCGGCGAGATAGGCCAGACCTTTCTCGTGGAGCTTCAGGAAAATCCACTGGGTCCAGCGGTAGTAGTCGACCTTGCTGGTGTCGATCTCGCGCTGCCAGTCGTAGGAGAGGCCCAGACGCTTGATCTGTCCCCGGAAATTGCGGATGTTCTCCTGCGTGATGATGGCAGGGTGCCGCCCCTCGCGAATGGCCGCCCGTTCGGCGGGAAGGCCGAAGGCGTCCCAACCCATGGGATGCAGCACATTGAAGCCGTTCATGCGCTTGTAACGCGCAATGATGTCAGTGGCCGTGTACCCTTCGGGGTGTCCCACATGCAGACCGGAACCTGACGGGTAGGGAAACATGTCCAGCACGTAGTACTTGGGCTTGCTGAAATCTGTATTCGACACGCTGAAGGTGTTGTGCGTGTCCCAATAGTGCTGCCATGCGGGCTCGATGGTCGCGGGATTGTATTTCTTGCTCATGGTGGGTGCCGAGAATGTCCCTGTGTCGATAAATCACGTCAATCGTTTGATTGGATGGGAAAAATTGGAAACGGAGGATAAACCACCTACTGTCCTAATACAATTTTGCCGCCGCCTGCGGCGTGCCTTGCAGATCGTGCCGAAAGAAATTTGCATGCCGGCTTTGACAAGCCAATCAACAGGTCTAGAATGGCGCCATGTCACAGTCTGACACGGCAATGTCAGGACGCGCTGACATCCACGACACCTCATGGAACAGACGACGTGAAACACGTTCTGCCAATGATCACCGCGCTGCTGCTGGCTCTGTACGTGAGCGTACCCGGTCCGCTCGATGCCTATGCCGACCCATCAGTCGCATCGGTCACCGAACTGCAGGATGATTTCGTCTCTTCCAATCCCCGCCACGATGATCCTGTCGTGGTTCCAGCCGAGCTTGTGTTCCACCTGCCCCCCATGGCGAAGGTGGAGCCTGTCCTCGAGGTTACCGCACAGCCCGATTACCGCCCTTCCGTTCCAAATATCCGCGACCCTCCACGCTCCAACCCTGTCTGAGCTTGCACAACCAAGAGCCGCATGCCTGCGCATGCCTGAAAGCATGCCGAGCGACTGCCTGCGCCTGATGCAATTCGCAGCGTAAGTCGGCACCCGGTTTCCTGAACCAGCAGCACGAAAGATTGCAGGAGCACTACCATGCACAGCATTCCCTTGTTTTCCGTGAGCGACATCGCTCATCTCGTACAACCGGAAGAGTTTCACGAACTCAATACACACTCCTCCGCCTTGGAGATCTTCACCGATTTCAAGAAGCATCTGCCGCTGACCGTCGAAGGGTCGCTGCCAGCCAAGGATGTAGAGGCGCAAATGCGCAAGACGCATGTGAAGATGAAACTGGTGGTGGATGCTGCCAATGAATTCATCGGCACCATCAGCCTCGACGACCTCGACGAACAGCACTTCATGCAGCGCATTGCGGCAGGCAGCCAGCGTCACGAGATCCTGGTGGAGGACCTGATGCAGCCCAAGGCGCGCATCATGGCGCTCAGCCTAGATGATCTGGAGCACGCCAGCATCGGCGACGTGATCAAGGCTCTGCAGAAGCAGGGGCAACAGCACTGCCTGGTGGTGGATCGCAGCGGCAGGCAGATTCGCGGACTGATTTCCGCCAGCGATGTGGCGCGACGCCTGCACATCCCGATCCGCATCGAACGCATTCCGACTTTCGTGGACATTTTCAGCTCTGTACGGCGACCGGCAGCGTGAGTCACGTCACGTGAGTCCGGTACTTTTGCCGGGGCGCGCCATGCAAGAGGCCGCCCCGGATTTTTTTATTCGAATGCCGTTTCCAGGTAGTAAGTGCACATGACTGGGAGCTCCGGCACCTTGTCGAATTCCAGACGCTCCGTCCCCGCTCCAGAAGGCGTGATCGCCGTCATGAACATCACGCGATTGCGCAGCTCGATCGAACCAGTTCCCCAATCCATTCCTGACGGCACGAATTCCTTGCCGTAAAGACTGAAGAATCGTACGGGCGCCCACTCGATGGCACCGCCTTCGCCGATCAGCCCGGTGGAAAACAGCACATGCAGGTCCGGCATGATGCGGCACTGGAAAGCACGATTGCTTTCGTCCACCTGAACGAAAGTGAAATTGCGCAGATATTTCCAGGTGCCCTGCAGCGTGGGAGCACTGTTCTGAGCCAGCGCGTCGGCAGACAACAGACTCCATACGGTCAACAGTGCAAGGACTTTGTGGTTCACGTCGAGGACTCCTCTTGTCAATGGAACGCCCAGCGGGCGGAGATCATGCTCACCGGTTTGACTGCGCTTTTCAAGGCTGGTCATGCCCTGCTAGCGATTAGTCTTGTCAACGCTCCGACACACACGATTCGATACAGTGCAGCAGGCGAACAGAGTACCCACTAAATGGCGGCGGCTAAGTAAGCCGCAAATAAACCCGACCGCACACTGTGCACCAACGGCCTCGCGTAAGAATCGCTGGTTCTGGAAAGTGTGGATTTACTCGCCACACTCGTTCGGGTTGGATCGACTTGAAGAGCTGTCACTCGTCTGCCCGCCCAGCATCGGCATCGCCGTCTATCCTGAAGATGGCATCAGTCTGGAAGCCCTGCTGGACCATGCCGGCGCAGCCATGTACAGCAGCAAGAAGTCCGGCGCCTGATCACGCGCGACGGCCCTGCAGAAACGCGTCCAGACGCGCAATCTGCGGCGGCGTGAAACGCAGTCCCAGCTTGCTGCGGCGCCAGAGAATGTCCTGGGTCGTCTGCGCCAATTCCTGTTCCTGCAGATACTCCACTTCGCGCGCATGCAAGCCGAAGCCGAAGTCCTCGCCCAGATCCTCCATGCCGCGGGCATCGCCAAGCAGCACTCTCGCAAGAATGCCGTAATGCCCCAGCCAGCGCTCGAGCAGAGCCGGCGGCACCCAGGGGAAATCCCGCGTCAGTTCCTGGCGCAGCTCCGCACGGCTGCCGAAGTCGCCGCCCGGCAGCGCGGCCTTGGCTGTCCATGGCCCAGGCAGGCCGGGGAACACCACCCGCAACCTGTCCATGGCACTTTCGGCAAGGCGCCTGTAAGTGGTGATCTTCCCACCGTGTACTGTCAACAAGGGTGCGTCACGCCGCTCGAGCGTCAGCGTGTAGTCGCGCGACACCTTGGAAGCATTCGCCTCGTCACTGGCAAGCAGGGGCCGCACGCCGGCGAAGTCATGCAGCACATCCGCAGCGGTGATCTTGCGCTTGAAGCACTCGTTGCTGATCGCCACCAGGTAGTCGACTTCCGCGGGCGATATGCGCGCGTCGGCAGGATCGCCCGTGAAGTCCTCATCCGTGGTGCCAATGAGGGAGAAGTCCTGCTCATAGGGAATCACGAACACCACGCGACCATCGGCGTTCTGCAGCAGGAATGCCTGATCGCCCGGATGCAGTCGCGGCACCACGATGTGACAGCCCTTCACCAGACGGACGCGCTCCGCCGTGCGCCCTGGCAGCACGGCATGCCCGACCCGTTCCACCCAGGGACCTGCAGCATTGATCAGGGCGCGCGCGCGCTCCTGCCGCCGTTCGCCCGTCAGTGTGTCCTCCAGCGTGACATGCCAGAGACCTTGCTCTTCCTGCGCCAGCACCACACGAATCCGCACCTGCACGCTGGCCCCCTTCTCCCGCGCCAGCATGGCCAGCAGCACCACGAGTCGGGCGTCATCGACCCAGGCATCCGCGTACTCGAAGCCGTCCGTCAGACTGTCCACCAGCGGGCTTTCCGCACCGAAGCGCAAGCGGCGGGACGCCGGCAGGGTGACGCGACGGCTCAGGGAGTCATACAGGAACAGTCCCGCCTGAATCATCCAGCGCGGCCGCAGATGCGGGCGATGCGGCAGCTGGAAGCGCATCGGCGTGATGATGTGGGGCGCATTGCGCAGCAGGACCTCGCGCTCGGCCAGGGCCTCGCGCACCAGCCGGAATTCGTAGTTCTCCAGATAACGCAGCCCGCCGTGGATGAGCTTGGTGCTGGCGGAAGAAGTGCCGGAAGCCAGGTCGTTCTGCTCGCACAGCAGCACATCCAGCCCGCGTCCGGCCGCGTCGGCCGCGATGCCCGCGCCGTTGACGCCGCCGCCGATGATCAGCAGGTCGTGAATTGTGGACTCTGGAATCATGGCGGTAGTATTGCCTCGCATGCAGGCCCGCAGGGGTGTCTGCCT
>JALREE010000042.1 GCA_023256835.1 Pseudomonadales bacterium
GCACCACGTGGGGCGGCATCGCCGGATGGTTCGCCCCCCGGAACCGCGCCGCCACGGCCTCAATGCGGTCCAGCTCCGGCTCGGACTCGACATTGAAGCAGCAGATGCCCAGTTCCAGCGCCCGCGCGATCTCGTCTTCCGTCTTGCCGAGACCCGAGAAGATGACCTTGGCCGGGTCACCGCCCGCGCGCACCACGCGTTCCAGCTCGCCGCCGGACACGATGTCGAAGCCCGCGCCCAGGCGTGCCAGCACATTGAGCACCGCCAGGTTGGAGTTGGCCTTCACCGCGAAACAGATCAGATGCGGCAGGCCGGAGAGCGGTTGCTGATAGGCGCGCAGATTGTGTTCCAGTGCGGCGCGGGAGTAGAGGTAACATGGCGTGCCGAAACGCCGGGCCAGCTCGGCTACGGGCAGCTCCTCGGCATGCAAGGCATTGTTGCGGTACTGAAATGGCTCCATGGCTGGGCGTCCTGGGGGTCGGGGTACAGGCAGACGTCGCTTAGCGGACGGACACCGTGAAGGCGGACTGATCCGGTCGCTGCAGCGGGCCTTTCTGGCCGCAGGCGGCGAGGCCGCAGCACAGCAGGAGGATCAGTGTCAGGCGCAGGGAAGAGGTCACGATTCTGGGCTTGTCCGGGCTCTTGAAAGTGAACGGATTATAGCCGCAGAGTCGGCGCAAAAGCCACGCGGAACGGGCGCACGACCGGCTCCGCCCGACTTGAAATCGTGCAGTGCCGCCCCCAAGAAGGCGGCTCGTTTGTCCCACACGGAACAATAATCATGATTGAAATTAATCAGTTGACAAAGAAATTCGATGCTTTCACCGCCGTGGACAATCTCAGCTTCACGGTGCGCGAAGGCGAAGTGTTGGGGTTTCTCGGGCCCAATGGCGCTGGCAAGTCCACCACCATGAAGATCATCACCGGCTTTCTGTCGGCGACATCGGGCACGGTGAAGGTGGACGGCCACGACATCGCCACCGAGCCGCTGGCCGTCAAATCGCTCATCGGTTACCTGCCCGAAGGCGCCCCCTGCTATCCCGACATGACGGTGCTCCAGTTCCTCGATTTCATCGCGGCCGTGCGCGGCTTCAGCGGCGATGAGAAGCAGCGGCGCATCGACAAGGCGATCCGCGATGTCGAGCTGGGGGCCGTGTGTCACAAGACCATCGACACGCTGTCCAAGGGCTTCAAGCGCCGCGTCGGACTGGCCCAGGCCATCCTGCATGACCCGAAGGTACTGATCCTCGACGAACCCACCGATGGCCTCGACCCCAACCAGAAGCACCAGGTCCGCCAGCTCATCCGTAATCTCGCCAAGGACAAGATCGTCATCATCTCCACCCACATCCTCGAGGAAGTCAGTGCCGTGTGCAGCCGCGCGATCATCATCGCGGGCGGCCGCATCCTGGCCGATGGCACGCCGAAGGAGCTGGAGGCGCGCTCGCGCTACTACGGCGCCGTGAGCGTGCAGCTGACCGAGGACTTCGATCTGCACAAGGCCGTGGCCACCGTTAGTGAGGTGAGCGGGGTGGAAGTGAGCGACGCCTCGGGGCGTCGCCATGTGCTGCTGCCCCGCGACGGCACGCAGATCTTCAGCAAGGTGCTGGATCTGGCCCAGAACGAACAATGGCCGGTGGCGGAGTTCCACCTGGTGGAAGGCCTGCTGGAGGACTACTTCCGCAGCGTCACCCAGGGAGCGAACGCCCGGGCCGAAACCTCTGACAAGCGCACGGGAGTGACACAATGAGTCCGTTGCAGATCATCTTCAAACGCGAGCTGGCGGGCTATTTCGCCACGCCGCTGGCCTATGTGTTCATCGTCATCTTCCTGGTGATGAACGGCATCTTCACGTTCGACCTGGGCGGCTTCTATGTGCGCGGTCAGGCCGACCTGATGCCCTTCTTCAGTTTCCACCCCTGGCTATACCTGTTCATGATTCCGGCCATCGCCATGGGTCTGTGGGCGGACGAGCGCAAGACAGGCACCATCGAGCTGCTGATGACTCTGCCGATCACCCTGCGCGACGCGGTGCTGGGCAAGTTCCTCGCGGCCTGGGTGCTGTGTGGCGCGGCCCTGCTGCTGACCTTCCCGATCTGGATCACCGTGAACTACCTGGGCGACCCGGACAACGGCGTGATCGTCGCGGCCTATCTGGGCAGCTGGCTGATGGCCGGCAGCTTCCTGGCCATCGGCTCCTGCATGTCGGCCATGACGCGCAACTCCGTCATCGCCTTCATCCTCACCGTGGCCCTGTGCTTCGTGTTCGTGGCCTCCGGCTCCGAGATCGTGCTCAACGCCTTCAACTGGGCGCCGCAGATCCTCGTCGACGCCGTTGCGGCCCTGAGCTTCCTCACCCACTTCGACGCCATCAGCAAGGGCGTGCTGGACGTGCGTGACATTCTGTACTTCCTCGTGTTCATGGCGTCATGGCTGTTCGCCTCCGCCATCGTCATCGAAATCAAGAAAGCCAATTGAGGGGTGTGATGATGAACAGCAAGCTTCTGTTTTCCGCCAAGGGCCTGGTGATCACGGCCGCCTTCCTGCTGCTGAGTGTGGCCTTGATCAGCGTGTTCCCGCGCCTGCGCATCGACCTCACCCAGGACAGCCTCTACACCCTGGCCGACGGCACCCGCAACATCGTGAGCGGTCTCGAGAAGCCCGTGGACCTGTTGTTCTTCTATTCGGAAGAGGCCACGGCCGACGTGCCCCAGCTGCGCACCTACGGCACTCGCGTGCAGGAGCTGCTGGAGGAGATGGCGATAGCCAGTGACGGCAATGTCACCTATCGCCTGATCGACCCGGTGCCCTTCTCCGAGGAAGAGGACTTGGCGGTGGAATACGGTGTGCAGCGCGTGCCGCTGAGCGAAGGCGGCGAGGAAGTCTTCTTCGGCATCGTGGCGCTCGACCCGGCCACCGTGCCGGCCGAGGACGCGAATGCCGTCGAGGCGGCGCAGGCGGGCGAGAAGGTCTTCAAGACCATCGCGCTGGTGCGCCCGGACCAGGAAGAGTTCCTGGAATACGAGGTGGCCAAGCTGATCACCCAGGTGGCCAACCCGACACCGCCCGTGGTGGGCTTCCTGTCCACCGTGCCGGTGGACGGCGGCATGAACCCCGAGACCATGCGTCCGGTGTCGCCGCTGATGATCATGGACACCATCCGTCAGCTGTATCAGACACGTCGCGTGGCGCCGGACGCCACCAGCATCGACGAGGACATCACCATCCTGATGCACCGCGAACCGAACGGCATCTGGCGCGTGGACTACCAGCTGCCCC
>JALREE010000067.1 GCA_023256835.1 Pseudomonadales bacterium
GAGCAGCTCGGCAGCCAGGCGCTGCGACATGGACTTCTCGCTGCGCGCCTGCGCGGCGTCGATCACCCAGCGCATGGCGAGCGTGTTGCGGCGCGTGGCGCGCACTTCGACGGGCACCTGGTAGGTGGCGCCGCCGACGCGGCGCGACTTCACCTCGACCATCGGCTTCACGTTGTCGAGCGCGGCCGATGCCGCGTTCACCCGCGCGAACTCGTCGGCCAGCCCGGCAGCCTCCACGTCGGACGACGGCTCCCATCCGAGGTCGGCCCCGAGGGGCTGGGCCTCGAGGGTGAGGATCCGGTGGCGTTGCAGGTCGCGGTACGCGCCGTAGTCGCAGGTCACCTCGAAGAGGTACGAGGTGGCCTCCAGCGCCCGCCCGGGTCGCTCGCGCCGGTCCGCCCGCCCGGCGGCCCACTCAGCCAGCGCGGCGCGCACGGCGGAGTCGTCAAGGGTGTCGACGCGCGCCCGCACCTCCTCGATGGTGCGCCCCGACTCCGGCCACAGCGCATGCGCGAGCACGCGCCGCTCGCCGTCGGGGTCGTGTTGCACCAGCCGAACGCCCGGGAGCGCAGAGGGGGTGACTGTCACCGGAGTTGGCGTCTCCGCGCTTCCGGCCAGCGCCTCCCACATCCTCGCCGCGCGATCCTCGGTGGCGAAGCGGTAGGCGCCCATGCGCTCACCGCGGTCGGGGCGGTCCACCCGGGTGAGGAAGTCGGGGATCACCTGGCGCAGCGCCACCAGCACCCGGTCGCCCGCCTCGCGTGCCTCGGCCAGCGGGTGGGCGCGCAGGCGGATGATCAGTTGCTCCCATGCCTGCCCCGAGGCGTACACGCCGAGGTTGGCGGTGGTGGCCGCGGGCAGCAGCCCGCGGACGGCGTCGAGGGCGCGGGCGCGCAGCGCCCTGCGCACCGCCGCGTCGTCGTCCCCCGATTCGTCCCCGTCCACCAGGTGCTCGAGCACGGCCTCGAACAGGCGCGAGTATGTGGCGAAGGCGTCGTCGAGCACCGCCTCGTAGCGCGCGAGCAGGTCGGGGTGGGCCGAGATGCCCGGCGGCCGCACGTACTTCCAGCGGCCGTCCACCATGTCGGTGTAGGGCACGTAGCGCGTGGACTGCTCGAGGTACGACGCCAGGCGCCCCCACTCGATCACCTTGGTGAGCACGTTGCTCACGCCCTCCATGGCCACGTGCGCCCCGCCCAGCTGCGCCACGGAGTCGTCGCCGTAGTCGGCCAGCACGCGCTGGAAGAACTCCCGCGCGCGGTCGGTGCCCACCCCCGTGACAGGCACCGTTCCGGTGCCAGTCACGCTCTCCGCGGCCACGAATTCGTCGAGGAGGATCCTCCGCACCGAGTTCGGGCTCCGCGAGTACCTCGCGAAGAGGGCGCCCTTCACCGCCTCGGGCAGGCCGCGCAGCGCGAACACCGGGCCCTCCGGGTCGGTGACGTACGGCGCGACGCGCGCGCGCTCGTCCGCGCTCAGGTCGCCGCCCGCGCCCATCGGGCTATCCGAGCTCGTCCGGCTCGGTGGGCACCGCCAGCTCGCGCCGGCCGGCGAAGAGGTCGTTCAGGCGATCGCGCAGCTCGAGGTCGCCGTGGTAACGGGCCACGAGCGCCCACTCGTCGCCGAGCAGCAGCGGGACGCCACCCACCTCGCGGTCATCATCCGGGATGTCCTCGTCCACGTCGAGCGGGATCTCCGTGATGTGGTGCCCCGTGGCGTCGACGAAGAAGTAGTCGTTCAGTCGGTCGCGGATGTCCGCGTCGGGGCAGGTGACCGCCATCTCGGCCCAGGCCGCGGCCAGCAGGGCCACGTCGCCGCGCCGCGTGCGCACAACGGCGCGCTCGTGGTCGTGGTCACCATGGGTGTGCCACGACACCTCCTCGGTGAGCCCACCGCCGAGCTGCTGCTCGAGCCGGTGGGACACGCCCTCGCGGATGAGCGACGCGCGGAGGGCGAAGACCTCCTCGTCGGCGTCGTCAGGGAGCGTGACCCGGAATACCTCGTCGCCCAGCGCGGTGCCGCCGTTGCGGACGATGATCTCGGCCACCGTGCGCATGGGGTCCTCGGCCTTGCCCTGGACGCGCTCGCCCGACGACTCGGCCTCTGCGTAGCGGAACAGGCGGCGGAACTCACCCGCCGACATGGGACCCACCTGCACCTCGATGCTCACCCGTCATCCTCCGGTTCCGCTGACGGCGCCATGGTGTCAGACCCCGCGGCGCGCTGCGCCCGCGCGCGCAGCGCCGCCAGGCGCGCCGCGAGCTCGCCTTCAGGGCCCACGCCGCCGGGCTCGTAGAGGCGCAGGTGCTCGAGTCCCTCGGGCATGCAGGAGTCGCCGGTCACGCGCCCCGGCGCCCCGTGCGGGTTCACGTATCCCTCGCCGTGCCCGAGGTTGCGCCGGTTGGTGGAGCTGGCGTCGCGGAGCGCGATGGGCGGTACCCGCGCGCCCTCTCCCTGCACCTGCGCGATGGCTGCGTCGATGCCCCTGTAGGCGGCATCGCTCTTCGGCGCCAGCGCCA
Organism: Pseudomonadales bacterium; assembly: GCA_023256835.1. Classification (GTDB taxonomy): domain Bacteria; phylum Pseudomonadota; class Gammaproteobacteria; order Pseudomonadales; family Pseudohongiellaceae; genus UBA5078. The sequence goes on from JALREE010000067.1 coordinate 2,520, forward strand.
GGTAGGTGGCGGCCTGCGCCAGGTTGATGCGGGCCTCGGGCAGGCCCACGAACTCCAGCGCCCGGGCGGCGGCCACCGCCACCTCGAGGGCCCGCGGGTCGGCGTTGCCGATGTCCTCGCTGGCCGCCACGATCATGCGCCGGGCGATGAACTTCGGATCCTCGCCGCCCTCGAGCATGACGGCCATCCAGTAGAGCGCGGCGTCCGGGTCGCTGCCGCGAAGCGACTTGATGAACGCCGAGATCACGTTGTAGTGCTGGTCGCCGTCCTTGTCGTACACCACGGCGCGTCCGCCGGCGGCGCGCTCCACCACCGCGGGCGTCACCGGGCCGTCGCCCGCCAGCCCCGCGGATGCCTCGAGCAGGTTGAGCGCGTAGCGGGCATCGCCGCCGGCCATGCGCACGATCACCTCGCGGGCCTCGGGCTCCACGGTCACCGTGCCGCCGAGCCCCCGCTCATCGGCCATCGCGCGCTCCACCAACCCGAGGATGTCCTCGGGCGCCAGCTTGATGCCGCGCGGCAGCAGATTGCGGAATTCGCAGAACTCGCGCAGCGCATCCAGCAGGCCGGTGCGCAGGCCGTTCACATGGGTGCCGCCCTGGGCGGTGGGAATCAGGTTCACATAGCTTTCCGCGGTGACTTCGCCGCCCTCGGGCAGCCACTGCACGGCCCAGTCCACGGCTTCGTCATTGCCCTGCATGGAGCCGGTGAAGGGCTGCTCGGGCAGCACGGGCCAGCCCTGAGTGGACTGAGTCAGATAATCGGTGAGGCCGTCCTCGAAATACCACTCCTCGCTCTGGCTCTTGTCGCCCTCGGCGGTGTTGTCGACGAAACTCACGCGCAGGCCGGAGCACAGCACCGCCTTGGCGCGCAACACGTGCTTGAGGCGGGCGATGTTGACCTTCGGGGTGTCGAAATATTTCTCGTCGGGAATGAAGCGCACGGTGGTGCCCGTCATGCGCTTGGGTGCCGTGCCGATCGGCGTGAGCTCCGAGGCTTTCTCGCCGTCACGAAAGCGCATCTGGTAGAGCGTGCCATCGCGGCGCACGAGCACCTCGAGATGACGCGACAAGGCGTTCACCACGGACACACCGACGCCGTGCAGGCCCCCGGAGTATTTGTAATTCTTGTTCGAGAATTTGCCGCCCGCGTGCAGGCGCGTCAGGATCAGTTCCACGCCGCTGACTTTCTCTTCCGGATGCGTGTCCACCGGCATGCCGCGGCCATCGTCGGTCACCTCGATGTAACCGTCGCGCTGCATGACCACCGTGATGTGCTTCGCGTGTCCTGCCAGCGCCTCGTCGACGCTGTTGTCGATGACTTCCTGCACGAGATGGTTGGGACGGCTGGTGTCGGTGTACATGCCCGGTCGCCTGCGGACCGGGTCGAGTCCGGTCAGGACCTCGATGGCATCGGCATTGTAACTAGTGCTCATTGCGTGTGGACTCTGGGTAATTCGCTCGAAGCGGTGACAGCGGTTCGCCTGCAGGCGTCAGCGTTGGGACAGGAACCGGATGATGTCGGGCAGCATGGCGTCGTAATTCACGAAACCGTGGTTGCCGCCGGTCTGGATTATACTCACTGCGGACTTGTACTTGTCTACCGCGTGCCGGTAATCCAGGGTCTCGTCGCCGGTCTGCACCAGCAGCAGCAGATTCTCGGGCCGCGTCAGCGTCGGCACCTCGAGCGCACGCAACTGGTCCACGTGTTCCTGCGTGATGGCATAGCGCCGGCCCGAATAGAAATTGTGATTGAGTCCGAGATGGGACTGCCACAGTTCTGCCGGGCGCACGGCGGGATTGATCAGGGCGGCACGCAGGCCGAAACGCTCGGCAAGCCAGGTGGCGTAGTAACCGCCCAGCGAACTGCCGATGAGCGCCACGGGCAGCGGGCGATCGGCGATGATGTCGCACAAGTCTGCCATGGCGCGCGCCGGCTCGTGGGAAAGCTCCGGCACCGCAATGGCATCGCCGCGCCCCTGCTGCACAAACCAGTCGACGGTCTGCCGGGCCTTGAGCGAAAGCGGAGAGCTGTTGAAACCGTGAATGTAGACCAGGTAGATGCCGTCGCCCTGCATCAGTACCCCGTGGAAGTGTGATCCACTTCGAAGGCATGGCCTGTCACGCGAACAACCTGCGTGTCGATGCGGCCATCAGGTTGCAACAGCAGCGTGCGGTAGGCCGGGTTGACATCGTCGAGCGTGAAATCCTGCACTTGCGGCTTGAACTGGATGCAGGTGGAGGGCGTGCACAGATAGCGCACGCCCTGGCGCTCGAAGTCGAGTTCCTGATGGATATGGCCATAGAGCACGGCGCGCACGCAGGCATGACGCTCGATGATGGCGAGAAATTCTTCCTGATTGTGCAGCCCGATGCCGGACATCCAGCCCGCGCTGCCATCGACGGGATTGTGGTGCAGGCACACCAGCACATGCTCGACCTCGGGATGCCGGGGCACGGCGCGCAGCGTGCGCTCGAGATGCTGCAGTTCGCGTTCATGCAGGCGGCCGTGCACTTCTCCCGCCACGCTCGAGTCGAGCAGCACGATCTGCCATTTGCCGAAGGTGACGAGATTGCTGAAGGCGTGCTCGAAGGGCGTCAGCGTTTCCATGACCTGACGACGGTCATGATTGCCGGGAATCCAGTAGAAGGGGGCGTTGAGTGGCTGCATGGCCTGCGCGAATCGCAGATAGGCTTCACGCGAGGCGTCCTGGGCGATGTCGCCGGTGCCGAGCACGACATCGATGCCGGACTCATTCTGGATCACCAGTTCCATCACCTTCTCGAAGCTGTCCTGGGTGTTCAGCTTCAGCAGCGCGGCACGCGGATCACGAAACAGATGCGTGTCCGTGATCTGCACCACTCTCACTGGAAGTTCCATCTCTCTTTCGACCATAAGTCACGCAGCACAGAAGCATTCAGGTGTTGTCAGACTGCGGCCGGCCTGCAGACACAGGCGCAGCCATTCGCCGAGAAATTCGTTGATCTGTCGCTTTTCATCCTGGTGATACATCGCAGGGTTCGGCAAGGCATAGCGGGCAAGAAAGGCCCGGTGTCCCTGATAGGCCACAGCCTCGGCCGTGGCGGCATCGTGGTACATGCGCACGAGGATGGACGGCGGCTCAACCCACTCGCTGACCCGATTCACCTGCGTGACGGACAGCGTGCTGGTGTAGGCAAACACCTCCAGGACACTGATGCGCACCCGCGCTTCACTCTGCGGTTCGCACGGTGAGCTGATGACAAACTCTCGTTCGCAGTGCTCCGGCAGAGTGCCCATGCCCCAGGAGGCTGGCACGGCGTCTTCGCCTCGACTCGCACAGACACCGCGAGAACTCTGCAAATACTTGATGCGAAAGGACTCTAGTGCAGGCATCAGTTTTAGTAAACGAATAAAGTTGGCGTCACAATCGGCCATCTGCCTGCTCAGATCGATGCGATAAGGCCTGTGTTTCATGGGGTTTCTGCACCGGATTGCATTGCCGCAGCACGCAGCGTTTCACGATTCATCTGCAGCCACTGCAGCGCGATGATGACCATGGCATTGTTCATGCGCCCTTCCTGCAGGGCCTGCCATGCCTGTGCCGAAGATAGCACACGCACGCAGATGTCTTCATTTTCCTCGGGCACCCCATGGATGCCGCCGGCGTCAGTGGCATCGACGATGCCGCAGAACAGACTGATGTACTCGTTGCTGCCGCCGGGACTGTTGTAGTAGTCAACAATGTGAACCAGTTCACGAATCGGACAGCCTGCTTCCTCGATGGCCTCGCGCACCACGAGTTCTTCGGCCGTCTCGCCCGGGCCGATGATGCCAGCCACGGTCTCCAGCAGCCAGGGACTGCTGCCGCGTGTCTGGGCGTCCACCATGGCACCAATCCGGAATTGTTCTACCAGAACCACTTCATCACGCAGGGGGTCGTAGAGCAGCACACCCGCTGCCGCATCGCGCAGGAACAGTTCGCGCGTGAAGGCACCACTCCAGCCACCGGCATAGAGCCGATGGCGGATCTGCCAGGTATCCAGCGCGAAGAAGCCGCGATAGCCCGGTGTGCGCTGCAGCACCTGGACATCGGTCGCGCCGAAGGGGGTGTGCTCGTCACTCATGCGGTGCGGCTGGTGACTTCCACCAGGTGATAGCCGAACTGTGTGCGCACGGGGCCCTGCACGGTGTTGGGTTCGGCGCTGAAGACCACGCGATCGAATTCGCGGACCATCTGGCCCGGGCCGAAGCGACCGAGGTCGCCACCCTGGTTGCGGGAAGGACAGCTGGAGTATTGACGCGCGATGACGGCGAAGTCTTCGCCGGCCTCTATGCGAGCCTTGAGTTCAAGACACTGGGCTTCGGTGTCGACGAGGATGTGACGGGCGGTGGCTGAGGCCATGAGCGGACTCCTGGAAAAAAAGAACCCGCATTATGCCCGAGCCCCCTCCTGATTTCGAAGGGGGATTTCAGGCCACGGAGCGGTTCAACCGCTGCAGCCGGTAGTTCACCAGGGGCTCCAGCAGCCGGTAGAGCAGGCCGCGCGGACGCACCGGGCGCTCCAGACAGACCAGGCAGATGCAGTCCTTGTCCATGGTGGCCGTGGGCTGGTGGGACTCCCCGGCATGGCGCACCACGAAGTCACCGCGGCTGTAGCTGCCATCGGCGTCGGAGAAGCTGCCCTGCAGCAGCACCGTGATCTCTTCCCCGCGGTGCTCGTGCTCGGGCATGCGTCCGCCGGCGCGGATGTCGTAGATGGCGGTGTCGCGGGATTCGTCACTGACCTGCAGTGGCGCGACGCGCAGCGCCTTGCCCAGCTGCACCCAGCGCAGCTTGTCGAGGCTGCCACTGACCAGACGACGTACGGCGCGCGGCAGGAAGACATGGCTCTGGGTCGTTTCGTCGAGCTCCTCACGCGGGGTCTGGACGGTCACGACAGGGGCCTGCTCCTGCGCACCGGCACTGACACGGGCCATGAGGGCGGCGAAACTGTCCTCGCTGACGGCTTCAGGCTGCAGGCGCGCGAACATGTGGCCGCCCACATCCGTGAGCTGCTGCACATGGGCTCGGCACTTGCCACAGAACTCCAGGTGGGCGGAGACGCAGACTGCCTCGGCCAGCGGCAGGTTGGCCGTGGCGAAGTCAGTCAGATAACGCGAGTCGGGGTGATAGGAAATCATGTCTGTTCGGTGCCTCTACCTGTCGATCAGTATCTGAAGCTTGCTCAATGCCAGGCGTATGCGGGACTTGACGGTCCCCAGCGGCAGAGCCAGTTCTTCGGCGATTTCGTTGTGGGATTTGCTTTCCATGAAGGCCTTTTCCAGCACCAGCGCCTGCTCTTCCGGCAGCGTGGCCATGGCATTGCGGATCATGGTCTCGACGCGGCGCTGCTGCAGCTCCACGACGGGCTCTGGGGAATCGGCCTCATGCCAGATGTCCTCGATGTCGATGGTGCGGTCCGCCCGTCCGTTGCGGCGGATGAAGTCGATGCGCGTGTTGCGCGCGATCGTGAAGATCCAGGTGTTCACGCTGGCCTTGGCCGGATTGAAGGAATCCGCCTTGTTCCAGACCTTGAGCATGACTTCCTGCGTCATTTCCTCGGCCAGTGACCGATCGGCGTAGGAGGAAATTCCCTTGGACAGGAAAGCCTTGATCATGGGCGCGTAGTGATCGAAGAGCTTCTTGAACTCGGCGCGGTCCTGGTGCTGGGCTACCTTGCGAATGGCGGCTTCCCATGGATCAGGGGCCCCCAGCGGGCCTGCCCCGGCGAGGGCCTTGCGCAGGCTGCCTGCAGTGCTGTCGTCGCTGCTTGTCACGATTTTTCCCTTGGGCGCCAGGCGCCGGCTGGTCTTGTTTGTGAGTGATCTACGGCCCAGCCTGCCTCGCGGATCACGCCAGTGCAAACTCTTTTTTCATCGTTTGCTCTCGATCTGATCTGAACGGGAGATCGCCGCGTAGACTCTGGCACTTCTGGAGAGCACGCCCGTGAACGAAATGATTCCACTGTCTGACCCGCATCGCAAAAGTCTGTTGCAGGACTTCAAGGCCTTCTATCTAAAGCCCGATGCCGCGAGCCTGGAAAGGGCTGACAGACTGTATACGCAGGACATCGAGTTCCGGGATCCCCTGCACACGATTCACGGCATCCTGGCCTTCAAGAGTTACCTGAAGAGCGTCTACACCGGCCCCACCGACATCCGCTTCGAATACCTGGACGAACAATGCGGCGAACACTGGGCCTGCATCACCTGGGTGGCCACTTACCGGCATGGCGCCCTGGGCGGCGGGCGGACGCTGGAGCTGCGCGGCACCACGCAGATCCGCTTCACCGATCGCATCTATTACCAGGAAGACTTCTTCGATGTCGGCGCCATGGTCTATCAGCACCTGCCCGTGCTCGGGCCCATCGTGCGTTACATCAACCGACGCATCAGTCGTTGAGGAGTGGCAACATGTCGCAGACTTGCAAGTGCATACCCCGTTTCCTGCCCCTGTTCGCATTGACCCTGACCCTCGCCGGCACCTCGGCGGCCCAGGCTTCCACGCCCTGGACGGTGGGGACGGCCTTCAAGGTGGAAGACGGCTCCGTCGCCTACCGCGAACTGCACTACCCGGCTCCTGGCCTGCCTGGATTGTCGAGCCGAGTGGAGTACCAGGATGCCAACGGCCGCACCATCGTGAGCAAGTCGCTGGATTTCTCCCGCTCAGTGACCGCCCCGGCCATCGACCAGCTGGACCAGCGTACCGGCACCCGCGTGTTCACGCGCCACGCGGACGGCAGCCTCGAAGCGGGCTACCAGCGCGATGCCGAGGCGCAGCTGCGCACCGACAGCGTGCGCCTGACACCCGACCTGATCGTCGATGCGGGCTTCGACCCCTTCGTGCGGAGTCAGTGGCAGCGGCTGACCGCCGGCGAAAGCGTGAAGGCCTCGTTCTTCCTGCCTGCGCGCATGGACACCATCACCGTGAGCATCGCGCACGTGCCGCGTGAGGAATGTGAACAGGCCCCCGGCGAGGTGCTGTGCCTGGTAGTCAAGCCGGCGGGCATGCTTCGCGTGGTGGGCTGGTTCGTCGAACCGCTGCGCCTGGCCTATGACATCGAGCAGCAGCGCCTGCAGATGTTCCGCGGCGTGAGCAATCTGCTGGACGACGAAGGCAGGCCGCAGGACGTGGTGGTGCTGTTCGAGTACGACGTGGCGCCTGCTGCGGCCGCCCTCTCGCTCACTCTTCCAGCAACGGGATCGTGAGGATGATGGAGACGCCCTCGGCGTCGCGCAGGTTCTCGGCGCGGATCTGGCCAAGGTGGAATTCGGTGACCAGGCGGGCGATGTGCAGCCCGATGCCCAGATGGGGCTCACGCTGTTTCTCCTGGGGCCGCACCGAGATCATGGAATCGAACAGCCGGCCCTTCATTTCCTCGGGCAGATAGGGTCCGAAGTTCGACACCTTGACCACGGCTTGATCCTTCACCGCATGGCAGTAGATCGTGATCGGGCGCCCGGGGTAGGTGAACTCCACGGCGTTGGCAATCAATTTGTCCATCAGCTGGGCGATGTACTCCGGCACCCCCATGATCCTGACCGAGCCTTCAATATCCGATACCAGCTTGAAGTCGGGATAGGCCAGTCGATACCCCTCCACACAGCCGTTGATCACCCGCGCCAGGTCGATGCGCTCCTTCTCCGAGGTCTGCAGCATCTGCTCCAGACGCGTGGCCTCGCTCATGTTGGTCAGGATCAGGTTCAGCCGGCTGATGCCTTCCTCGGCACGCTGGATGTAGACCGCGGATTCGCGATCCTGCGCCACCATGCCCAGGTTCTCCAGCGAGGAGCGCACCACGGTCACCGGCGTGCGCAGCTCGTGCGACAGCCTGGCGGACATGTTCTCCAGATAGCTCGTGTATTGCGTCAGCCGTTCCACAATGCTGGAAAAGCTGCGCGACAGGTCCCCGATCTCGTCGGAGCTGCGGCTCGCGACGATGCTTTTGCGCAGCCGCCCGCTCTCGTCGATGATGCTCTCCGCCTGATTGCGCAGATCGCGGATGCGACTGCTGATGCGCGAGGCAAAGGCGAAGAGGCCGAAGGAGATCACCAGCATCACGCCGAGAATGGTGTTGAACAGCGTCTCCAGCGCCTGATTGCGGAAGGTGCGGATGCCGTTCATGTTCTGGTCGACGATCACCGCGCCCATCACCGCCCCGTCGGCAACGATGGGGTGCGCCGCTTCCAGAATGCGCGTCTGCGTGTCGGGCAGTGTGCGGAACTGCGTGGTGGGCGTGCCCTGCAGCGCCGTGTCGATGTGCTGACCTTCCACGGTGCCGCCGGCATAGAGTTCATCGATGAAGTCATTCGATGGCATGGTGAGCACGCGGTAGTACAGCGGCTGCAGCAGACGATCCTCGATGAAAGCCCAGTACTTGTTGGTCGTGCCTTCGTCCGGTTCCAGATCCAGCAGCAGGCCGGTGGCCGTCTGGATATCGCCCACGCTCAGCAGGATGCGGCCGCCCCGGTCGATCACCTGGATGCGGGAATTGGTGTGGCCCATGCCTTCCACGATGCGGTCGATCTCGGGCGTCGGGCGCCGCAGCGAACCCAGCAACTGCGGATCATTCACGGGCGAGGTGGCGACGACGCCGGTCACCGTGCGCTCCTGCGCGTCGTCCACGTCGTAGATCGCGAAACCGATCTGATCGCCCAGCATGGTCAAGGGCAGACGCAGTTCGATCTCGTAGCCGCCGGGCACTTCATACCACTGCCCGGCGATGCGCTCCTCGTGCAGCAGCGCAGTGACATCGAGCATGTCCTGCCCGATCTCGTAGGCATAGATGAACTCGGGGCCCCGGGGCGCCACCACATAGCGCTTGAACTCGCCTTCGCGGGTCACCAGCGAGATCTGCATGAAATCGGCGCGGTGGATGCTCAGGCTGTCGGGGCTGCGATAGACCACGTTGTCGTCCTGCACCTTCAGGTAGGCGTACAGGAAGCGGTTGAATTCGCCCGCGAGCAGCTTGAAGTTGAGCGAGCTGTCGTAGTGGTAATAGCGCGCGTAGGGACTCCAGGGATTGAGCTCGGTGCCGATGGCGTCGTCCTTGCCATAGGACAGCTCGTAGCGCTGATAGTCCTGCCAGTCCACCAGCGTGCTGTCATCGAGACTCAGCGGGTAGAACACCGGGTAGACATAGAGGTCGTTGCTCTCGCGTGCCACGCTGTAGCTGCCCTCGTCGAACAACTCGGGCCGCTCGTTGAGGGCGGTGGCCAGGGCGCGGGCGGTGCCGAGCACGGTCTGTTCCTGCCCGCGGCGCAGGTAGTCTTCCATCTCCAGGATGTACTGATAGCCCAGCCAGGGAATCACGAGCAGAAAGCTCGACAGGAACACCAGCTTGAAGCGGATGCCGAACGGATTCTTGAGATAGCGGGCCATGGCTCAGTCGACGTTGCCGGAGGTGTTCTGCGGGTTCCAGCGATATCCCATGCCGTAGACCGTTTCGATGCAGTCGAAGCTTTCATCCACCAGCATGAACTTCTTGCGGATGCGCTTGACGTGGGAGGTGATGGTGCTGCCGTCCACGAAGATCTTGGACTCCTGCATCAGGATCTGCCGACTCTTCACGTGGCCGGGAAATTTCACCAGCGCGTGCACCATCCAGAACTCGGTGACCGTCAGCGGCACCGGATGCCCGTCCCACTGGATGGTCAGCCGGCCGACGTCGAGCGTGAGCTTGTCGCGCTGCAGCAGGTTCTCGGGCGAGGGCGGCTGGTCCAGCACATCGAGGCGGCGGAACAGCGCGGCGATGCGCGCCGACAGATGCGGCAGGCTGATGTCCTTGGTGAGGTAGTCGTCGGCCCCCATGCGCAAGCCGCTGACCGTGTCGAAGTCGTTGTCCCGCGCGGTGAGGAAGATGATGGGCAGCGTCTCGGACATGGAGCGCAGCGACTGGCACAGCGTGAAGCCGCCGTCGTACTCGTTCTCCAGACCGATGTCGATGATGGCCAGATTGGGCAGCCGGATGTCGAAGGAGCGCATGGCGTCGCGACGGTTGGCGTACGTCTGCACGTCATAGCCCTGCTTGCGCAGGACGTCAGCGTAGTTCTCCCGGATGGCGGCTTCGTCTTCCACGATGGCAATGCGTCTGGCCATGAACACTCCTGCATCGGTTGCTGCGGTGCGATTGGCGGCGACTATACCGCAAATCCCGAATCAATGGGGAACCGCGCAGCGCCTGCCTTTGCGGCCGGCGCGGCACGCCTTTTTTCTGCCACATTGAATCAGCAGATCGCCCAGTTCGCCCTGGAACTTTCGCCACGGCGGACTTACTAAATCAGGGTTGGCGCAGAAAACCGCGTCAAGCTTTCAGCGACTGGCAGTGTTCACCAAGGAGCGTTTCGGATGAGTCAGATCAAACTGGTTATCGGCAACAAGAACTACTCCTCCTGGTCCATGCGGCCCTGGCTGCTGCTCAAGGCCTTCGGCATCCCCTTCGAAGAGATCAACATCGCCTTGTATCGCGGCGACACCGCCGAGAAGCTCGGCCCCTATTCCCCGTCCCTGAAGGTGCCCGCCCTGCTGCACAACGAGACGACGGTGTGGGAATCCCTGGCCATCTGCGAATACATTTCGGAACAGCTGCTGGAGGGGCGCGGCTGGCCGGCCAATCCGAAGAAGCGCGCCAGCGCCCGCTCGGTGGCGGCGGAAGTCCATGCGGAATTCCCGCATCTGCGCAAGGACTGGCCGATGAACTGCAAGGCCTCAGTGCCCATGCATGTCGCGGGAGGACTGGCCGACGAGATCGCACGCATCGATGGCATCTGGAGCTGCTGCCGCCGCAAGCATGGCACGGGGGGCGATTACCTGTTCGGGAAATTCTCGATTGCCGACTGCATGATGGCGCCCATCGCCATCTGTTTCCGCGCCTACGGGGCGAAGCTGAGTCTGGAGGCCCAGCGTTACTGCAACACCCTGCTCGCCAATCCGCACGTGATGGACTGGGTCGAACAGGGCCGCGCCGAGAAGGACCCCACCAGCATGGCGGTGGTCAGCGGCATGGCGGGGTGATTGACAGTTTGTAGTGAACGACTCGATGTGTGTTGACGAGTCCCAACTCTGTTTTGTTCAGTGCTGCCGCACCACGGCCCCCCGCCGCAGGGAGGCTGGTCAGGACACGCCGTGCACCCATCCATGGGGGCTCGACTCGCCGCCATCCAGGCGGCTCACGGTCCTGCCCAGCCTCCCTGCGGCGTGTGGCCTGGCTTCAGCGGTTCATCGACACCTGCCACTGCAAATGCCCTTGCTTAATCTCCTCACCCAGGCAAGCCCTTGTCTCACCTGTCGAGGCTGAGCATGCACGCTGCCTTGCAAGCGAATTCGATGGCACTGAACAAGGCCTCGCGACGCCGTCAGCGTCTTCTGCGGCATAAAAGACCCGCACCGAGTGAGCCGGGAGACCGTGGCTCCCGGCGATGCGAGGGCACCCGGGAGGGGTGCGACCGCCATGGATGGCGGAAGTGCCGGAAATGCAGGAGCATTTTCCGGCCGGGTCAGCCGCCGAAGACGCTGCCGGCGCCGCGGGGCCGGGTCGCAGCCACCAGCCAGCAGGCACTACCATCACCAACAGGACAGCACATGACCATCAAGACCGTGATATTCGACTGGGACGGCACCCTC
>JALREE010000173.1 GCA_023256835.1 Pseudomonadales bacterium
GCCCTACTCGCAGTCGCGCCACTACTCGGTCGATCAAGTGCCCGAGTTGGAGCGCGAGACGAAAGCCGCATACGAAAAGCGCACATGGCGCCATCGCATGCACGTCGACGGCAATGGGAAGGTGTTCATTCCGCCGAAGCACGTGTCAACCTCGGACACTCAGGCCTTGCGCAATCTCGAGGAGAACCTGCGCATGGTGGTGTTCGGCCAGGATGAGGCCATCGAGAATCTGGCCTCTGCCATCAAGCTCTCGCGTGCCGGACTCAATCATCCCGACAAGCCCATCGGGTCCTATCTGTTCTCCGGGCCGACAGGCGTGGGCAAGACCGAAGTGAGTCGACAGCTGGCGAAGATCCTGGGCATCGAGCTTCTGCGCTTCGATATGTCGGAATACATGGAGCGGCATACCGTGTCACGCCTGATCGGCGCGCCGCCCGGGTATGTGGGTTTCGATCAGGGCGGGCTGTTGACGGAAGCCATCAACAAGGCACCGCACTGCGTGCTGTTGCTGGACGAAATCGAGAAAGCGCATCCCGATGTGTTCAACCTGCTGCTGCAGGTGATGGATCACGGCACGCTGACGGACAACAACGGCCGCAAGGCCGACTTCCGCAACGTGATCCTGATCATGACGACCAACGCCGGGGCTCAGGAAATGTCCCGCGCCTCCATCGGCTTCAGTCAGCAGAATCACAGCAGTGACGGCATGGAGGCCATCAAGCGCATCTTCACGCCGGAGTTCCGCAATCGCCTCGATGCCATCGTGCAGTTCGGTCCGCTGAGCGTGGAGACCATCCGCACCGTGGTCGACAAGTTCCTGGTCGAGCTGCAGGTGCAGCTGGACGACAAGAAAGTCACGCTGCATGTGGACGATTCAGCGCGCGACTGGTTTGTGGAGCATGGCTACAGTGAAACCATGGGCGCACGCCCGATGGGTCGTCTGATCCAGGACAAGCTCAAGAAGGCCCTGGCGGAAGAGATTCTGTTCGGAGAACTGGTGGACGGCGGCGAAGTGCAGGTGTCCATCGTGAACGATGAAGTGAAGCTGCAAATCAGCCGCAGACGCAGTGCGGGCAGCACGGAAAGCAGGGAATTGAGTCCGAGCGAGGGGTGAGCCCTCGCAGGTTCAGCGGGCGCGGTAAGTGATGCGGCCCTTGCTGAGATCGTAGGGCGTGAGTTCCACCTTGACCTGATCGCCGGTCAGGATGCGGATGTAGTTCTTTCTCATCTTGCCTGAAATGTGAGCGGTCACGATGTGGCCGTTCTCCAGCTTCACCCGAAACATGGTATTGGGAAGGGTGTCGACCACTTCTCCATCCATTTCGATCTGATCTTCTTTTGCCATCAACAAACATTCCTGAATTGAATTGACACGCGCGCCGGCGGTGCCGGGACAAAAACGTGCGCGCATTCTGCCTCATCCGGGCGGGATTAGCAAAAACTCGCACCGAAGCTGCAGTTTTCCAGAGTTTGCAGCGCGCTCAGGTCAGCAACAGCCACTGCTTGCCGATGAGCAGCTCCAAGGGGCGGAAGTCAGTCTTGTAACGCATCTTGTCGCAGTCGCGGATCCAGTACCCCAGATACAGGCAGGGCAGATGCAGGCGTCGTGCCTTCTCGATCTGCCAGAGGATGACCCAGGTTCCCAGCGACCGTTGTGCCAGCGTCGGATCGAAGAAGGTGTACATGGCTGAGAGGCCATGATCGAGTTCATCCAGAACACACAACGCGACGGGGCGTTCCTGCAGCGTGAAGACGTGAAACTGGGTGCTCGGCGTCTGTGCCGCGATGAAGGCGCGATACTGCTGCAGATCTGGTGGGTACATGTCGCCATCGGCGTGACGGCCGTTGATGTAACGGCTGTAAAGCTCGAACAGTTCCGGCGTGTCGGGAGAGCTGATCTGCGCGGACTGGATATCGGCATTGCGCTTCCATATCCGGGCGAAGCGCTTGTTGCGTGTGAAGTCCCGCACGCGCACGCGGCAAGCGATGCAGGCGTCGCAGTGCTCGCAGCCGGGTCGATACAGATGTTCACCGCTGCGGCGAAAGCCTGCGGTGATGAGGCGACTGTAGAGCCGTGTGGTGGCCGGCTGCTCCGGGTCCAGGAACACCGTGCGGGCCTGACGCTCGGGCAGGTAGCTGCAGGCGTGTTCGCCAGTCTGGAAGAACCGCAGGGTCTGGAAATCTTCAGAGGCCAACGAGTGCGATCTCCACCTGCCAAGGCTGCGTGCGCCCGGCAGCGTGACGATAGCGCTCCAGGTACAGTTGAAACTGCGAGCGCGACATCTCTGTCGCCCCCAGGCTGCGCAAATGTGCGCTGGGCACCTGGCAGTCGATCAGCTGGTATCCCCAGTGCTGCAATTGCCGGGTCAGGCAGATCAGCGCTGTCTTCGATGCATTGCTGCGCAGACTGAACATGGATTCGCCGAAGAACAGCTGTCCCATGGCGATGCCATACAGGCCTCCCACCAGCGTGTCGTCCTCCCAGACTTCCACCGAGTGCGCGTGTCCCAGCTCATGCAGGCGACAGTAGGCGGCCTGCATCGCTGACGTGATCCAGGTGCCAGGATAGTCCTCGCGCAACAGGGCGCACTGGGCAATCACCTGGGCGAATGCGGTGTCGAAGCTGACGCGACGTTGACCCTGGCGCAGCAGCTTGCGCATGCTGCGCGACACGTGCAGTTTCTCCGGATGCAGGACCATGCGTGTGGCGGGGGACCACCAGAGGATGGGTTCCTCCTGAAACCAGGGAAAAATGCCGCGTTCATAGGCCTTGAGCAGGCGTTCCGGCCGTAGATCACCGCCGACGGCCAGCAGGCCGTCCGGGTCGCGCAGTGCCGTGTCCACGCTGGGAAAGGTCAGCGAGGCAGCACTCAGCCAGGGCAGTCGCGCCATGAAGGGAATCTCCCGGGCGCCGTCTCAGTGGTCGAGGAACTTCTCGGCGTCCAGGGCCGCCATGCAGCCGAAGCCCGCCGAGGTGATGGCCTGACGGTACACGTGGTCCGCAATGTCGCCGGCGGCAAACACGCCAGGAACACTGGTCTGGGTTGCATTGCCATTGATGCCGCTGTGGATGACCACATAGCCGTCCTTGAGCTCCAGCTGGCCGGCGAATATGTCGGAGTTGGGCTTGTGACCGATGGCGATGAATACACCATCCGCCTTCACGTCCCGACTCGAGCCGGTCTGGGTGCTGGCAATGCGCAGCCCGGTGACGCCCATGTCATCGCCCAGCACTTCCTCCAGCGTGTGGTTCCACTCGATGCTGATCCTGCCGGCCTTGACGCGATCGAACAATTTGTCCTGCATGATTTTCTCTGCACGCAGCGAGTCGCGGCGATGGACCAGCGTGACGTGGGAGGCGATGTTGGACAGATAAAGCGCCTCCTCGACGGCAGTGTTGCCGCCGCCAATGACGGCGACCGGCTTGTTGCGGTAGAAGAAGCCGTCGCAGGTGGCGCAGGCGCTGACCCCGCGGCCCATGTAGGCCTGTTCGGAGGGCAGGCCCAGATACTGTGCGGATGCCCCGGTAGCGATGATTAGCGCATCGCAGGTGTAGACGGTTGAGTCACCCCACAGGGTGAAGGGGCGCTTGCTCAGATCGGTTTTCTGGATGTGGTCGAAGACGATCCGGGTGTCGAAGCGTTCGGCGTGCAGTCGCATCCGCTCCATGAGCGCAGGGCCCTGCAGACCTTCGACGTCGCCCGGCCAGTTGTCGACTTCGGTGGTCGTGGTCAGTTGCCCGCCCTGGACCATGCCCGTGATCACCACGGGTCTGAGATTGGCGCGGGCGGCATAGACTGCTGCGGTGTAGCCCGCAGGGCCGGAGCCGAGAATGATCAAACGGTGGTGCTGTACATCGCTCATCGGGGGGTGATTCCTGTATGCTCTCTGGGAAATTCAAGGGGTTGGGAAAGCCATCGGTGCGTTGCGCGCCCGCTGTCCCGGAATGTGGCGCTCATTCTAGTGGATATGCGTCACTCACTCATGTGGTTTTTCTCCCCTTGTCTGCCGTGGAATTCGGACCGTCTTGGTTTGCGACAGCGGACAAATTGATTATCATAGCGCCCGAAAACCTAGAAAATGATGGAATTTCAATTTGCAGGCGCATGAAAAGTTTGAAAAATAAATCAAAAAAAAGAACCGAAGACGAGCAAAGCCTCAGTTCCGTGACTCAGCGTATCGTGCGCGAGGGGACCTTGATCCTGAGCTTTCTCGCCGGCCTCTTCCTGCTGATAGCCTTGCTCAGCTACTCGCCTTCGGATCCGGGTTTCACCACCACCGGCTCCGGTAGCGAAGTCAACAACGCCGTAGGGCACATGGGTGCCTGGCTTGCCGATCTGCTGTTTCAGCTGTTTGGCTATTTTGCCTATCTGTTTCCACTGGCACTGATCTTCAAGGCCTTCCGTCTGCTGCGACAGCCTCTGGAGGCAGGCTCGCTGGTCTCCTGGCCTATGGTGGCGCTCAAGGGCACAGGGATCCTGTTGCTGGCTGCAGGCGCCTGTGCGCTGGCCACGATGCATTTCGAGATCGACCAGAATCTGCCCTGGATGGCGGGAGGGGTCATCGGCTCCATGATGGTGGATGTCACAGTGCCGGTGTTTGCCGTGGTCGGCAGCACCTTGCTGTACTTCGCGATCTTCCTGCTCGGCCTCACGATTGCAGTCGAAATTTCCTGGCTGCGTGTGGTGGACCAGACCGGCTTTGTCACTCTGGCGCTGTTCGGTTATCTGCGGCGGACGCTCGCCGGCTGGATGGTCCGTCAGAAGGAAGAACACGACACCCGGCAGATCCTTGAAACCCGCAAGCGCGCACTGGATGTCTACATCGAGAAGGAAAAGACCCGCGTTCCGCCTACCATCGCGCCGGCGCCCAGGCCCGCCGTGGTGAAGAGTGCCAGGGTGGAGAAAGAGCGCCAGGGTCGGCTCTTCACTGCCCCCAACCCCGGGGATCTGCCGGCCATTTCCTTGCTGGATGAGTGGTCGGGGAATGCGCGAGCCGGCTTTTCCAAGGAATCGCTTGAAGCGATGTCGCGGCTGCTGGAATTGAAGCTGGCCGACTTCGGCATCGAGATTCAGGTCACCGCAGTGAACCCCGGTCCCGTGATCACCCGCTTCGAAGTGCAGCCGGCGCCTGGCATCAAGGCCAGCCGCATCACCGGGCTGGGCAAGGATCTGGCACGTTCGCTGGCGCTGGTCAGTGTGCGGGTGGTCGAAGTGATTCCCGGCAAGACCGTGATCGGCATCGAGATTCCCAACGAACACCGCGAGATGATCATGCTGAGCCAGGTGCTGGCTTCGCCAGACTTCGACAAGTCGCCCTCGCCCGTCAGCATGGCCCTGGGGCACGACATCGTGGGCAAGCCGGTGATTGTCGATCTTGCGAAGATGCCGCATCTGCTGATCGCGGGCACCACCGGCTCGGGCAAATCAGTCGGCATCAACACCATGATCCTGTCACTGGTCTATCGGCTGCGTCCCGATCAGTGTCGCCTCATCATGGTCGATCCGAAAATGCTCGAACTCTCCGTCTATGACGGCATTCCGCATTTGCTGACGCCTGTTGTGACGGATCCGAAGAAAGCTGTCGTCGCGCTCAAATGGGCCGTGCG
>JALREE010000290.1 GCA_023256835.1 Pseudomonadales bacterium
CTGTTCGATCAGCACTTTCAGATCGACGGCGTTCAGCGTGGTTTCGGCGACGATGGACTTGGAAGAAAGCGTGTTGGCCTCGCGATTGAGCTCCTGCATCAGGAAGTCCAGTCGGCGCCCGGAAGGCTCCGGCAGGCGCAGCACGCGCTCGACTTCGTTGAGATGGGTCTCCAGTCGGTCGAGCTCCTCGTCGATGTCGCACTTGTGCGCGTAGAGCACGATCTCCTGCTCGAGGCGGCCAGGGTCCAGTTCCATCTTCAGGGTGTCGAGTCGATCGCGCAGCGCCTGCTGCTGCCGGGCCAGGATGTCCGGCATGCGCGTGCGCACGCCGGCGACAATCTCGCGCACCGCCTCGATGCGCTTGCCGATGAAGCCGCACAGCTCCTGCCCTTCGCGTTGACGCGTGGCGATCAGTTCGTTCAAGGTCTCGTTGAACAACGACAGTGCCAGTTCTTCCAGATTCTCTGGCAGGGACTCGGACTCCCGCAGCACACCCGGCCACTTGAGAATCTCCATCACGGAGAGCGCGGGGCCGCCACCGGTCAGTGCCAGAATCTGGCCGCTGGCCTCGTTGAGTCTGCGCACGGCCTCTTCGTCGATCTGCAGCGCGCCCGTGGCACGCTCTTCTGACTCAAGTCGCAGCTGACAGTCCACCTTGCCGCGCGCAAGCTGCCTGCGCAGCGCATCGCGGATGGCAGGCTCGATGCTGCGCAGCGCCTCGGGAAAGCGAAAGCCGGTTTCAAGATAGCGGTGATTGACGGAGCGGATCTCCCACACCAGTACGCCGCGCCCGCAGGAAACCTGCCGACGCGCAAAGGCAGTCATGCTCTGAGCCATGTTTCGGGGTCCTTCTTGCAGCGAGTGATGGAACCCTCAGCGAACGGCGGTCTGCCTTGATTCCTGTGGGTTGTTGCCGGCATGGTAGCGCAAAACGGCTGCCCTGACTCGCCATCCCCGGGCCGATCAAGGATAATCGCGCCTCCAGTCAGCAGCCCCTTCCGAGAGTATCCATGTCCGAATCCATCCGTCCCAGCGCGCGCCAGAGCAATCAGTTGCGCGAGATCCGCCTTACCCGCCACTACACCAAGCATGCCGAAGGCTCCGTGCTGGTGGAGTTCGGCGACACCAAGGTCATCTGCACGGCCAGTGTCGAGGAGTCGGTGCCGCGTTTCCTCAAGGGCTCAGGTTCGGGCTGGATCACCGCCGAATACGGCATGCTGCCGCGCTCCACGGGCTCGCGCATGGATCGCGAAGCGGTGAGTGGGCGCCAGGGCGGGCGCACGCTGGAGATCTCCCGACTGATCGGCCGCTCCCTGCGCGCCGCGGTGGATCTGAAACTGCTGGGCGAGCACACCATCAAGATCGACTGCGATGTGATTCAGGCCGATGGGGGCACCCGCACGGCCTCCATCACCGGCGGCTGCGTCGCCCTGCACGACGCCATCGGCACCCTGCTCAAGAGCGGCAAGCTCAAGGCGAACCCCATGAAGCAGCTGATCGCCTCGGTGTCGGTGGGCATCTACCAGGGCGTGCCGGTGCTGGACCTGGACTATGCCGAGGATTCCAATGCCGAGACGGACATGAACGTGGTGATGACCGAGCGCCTGCGTTTCATCGAGCTGCAGGGCACCGGCGAAGAGAACGACTTCGACACCACCGAGCTGCAGGCCATGATCGGCCTGGCCCAGAAAGGCATTGCCGAACTGCTGCAGAAGCAGCGCGACGCCCTCGGCCTCTGATACCCGAACACAGGAGCTGCCCCATGCAGGACTACCAGCAAGCCTTCATCGACTTCGTCATCCGTCACGACATCCTGCGCTTTGGCAGCTTCACGCTGAAGTCGGGCCGCACCAGCCCGTATTTCTTCAATGCGGGCCTGTTCAACACCGGAGAGGCGCTGGCCTTCATCGGCAACAGCTACGCCGCCGCCCTGCAGGCCGCGGGCGTGGACTACGACCTGCTGTTCGGCCCGGCCTACAAGGGCATTCCGCTGGTGGCTGCCACTGCCACAGCGCTGGCCCAACAGCACGGCGTCAACAAGCCCTACTGTTTCAACCGCAAGGAAGCGAAGGATCACGGTGAGGGAGGACTGACTGTCGGCGCGCCCCTGGCCGGGCGTGTGCTGATAGTCGATGACGTCATCACCGCTGGCACCGCGATCCGGGAAGTCATGGACTTGCTGCAGCGCACAGGCGCCACGCCGGCGGGCATCCTGGTGGCGCTGGATCGGCAGGAGCGCGGCACCGGCGCCTTGTCGGCCATCCAGGAAATCCGCCAGCAGTACGGCATTCCCGTCATCAGCATCATCGCCCTGGAGCAGATCGTGGATTATCTGGCGCGCCAGCAGGACCCGGCCCTGGCCGCGCGTCTGGCCGATGTGCAGGCCTACCGGGATCAGTACGGGGTGTAACGAGGGAACTGGTCAGCCGAAAGGCACCAGCATGTCACGCGAAAGCACCTGCCATTGCTCGTCCCAGTGCTGGGTCGGCAGGCGCTTGAACTCGCTGCGCACGAACTGCATCAGGCGCCCTTCGGCGCTGGCCATCAACACAGTCGCCATCACGCTGGGCGACACCGCACACTTGAGATTCTCCCGGATCTGCGCCTCGCGCAGGATATGCTTGAGCTGCGCTTCCAGGCGGTCGAACAGCTGACTGATGCGCACGCGCAGGCGCTCGGTCTCGCCCTGCAGGGCGTCGCCAGTGAGCAGGCGCGTCATGCCGGGGTTCTTCTCGGCAAAGGCCAGCAACAGGGCCAGGATCTTCTCGCAGCGACGGGCCGCCGAGGGCTCGTCCTCGAGAATCCGCGTGATGCGGGTGAACAGCGTCTCCTCGATGAAGGCGATCAGGCCTTCGAACATCCGCGCCTTGCTGGGGAAGTGGCGGTACAGCGCCGCCTCCGTCACGCCGACTTCGCGCGCCAGCGCCGCCGTGGTGATGCGCTCGCCGGGGCTGCTTTCCAGCATGCGGGCGAGCGACTGCAGAATGTGTTCCTTGCGGGAGATGCGGACTTCGGCGGTCATGGGCGTGTGCGTTCCTTGCTTATTCGGCGGTCGAGGTGCGGGAGTTGCTGATCAGGGTGCCCACGCCGGTATTGGTGAAGATTTCGAGCAGCACGGCATGCTCGACGCGGCCATCGATGATGTGGGCGCTGCGCACGCCATTGTTCACGGCATCCAGCGCGCATTCGATCTTCGGCAGCATGCCGCCGTAGATGGTGCCATCGGCGATCATCTCGTCGACCTGGGCGGTGGTCAGGCCGGTCACCACGGTGCCGGACTTGTCCATCACGCCGGCGATGTTGGTGAGCAGCATCAGCTTCTCGGCACCCAGCACCTTGGCGATCTCGCCTGCCACGGTGTCGGCATTGATGTTGTAGGTGTTGCCGTGACGGTCGGTGCCGATGGGGGCGATCACGGGGATGAAATCGCTGTTCTTGAGAATATCCAGCACTTCACGGTTGATCTCCTCGATGCTGCCCACCTGGCCCATGTCGAGCATCTTGCTGTCGGTGGCGCTCTTCTTCAGCAGCTTCTTCGCCTGGATGAGGTTGCCGTCCTTGCCGGTGATGCCGATGGCCTTGCCCTGGTTCTTGTTGAGCAGGCTCACGATTTCCTTGTTGACCAGGCCGCCCAGCACCATCTCCACCACGTCCATGGTCTTGCTGTCCGTCACGCGGATGCCGTCGATGAACTCCGACTGGATATCCAGCTTGGTGAGCAGGGAACCGATCTGCGGACCGCCACCGTGCACCACCACGGGGTTCATGCCCACCAGCTTCACCAGCACGATGTCGCGCGCGAAGCTGTTCTTGAGCACTTCATCGGTCATCGCATTGCCGCCGTACTTCACGACGATGGTGCAGCCCGTGAATTTCTGGATGTAGGGCAGGGCTTCGGTGAGAACGTTGGCAATATTCCTAGCGGCAGCGAAATCGAGGGGCATCGGGGGAGTTCCAGTCGCGAATGGGTAGGGAGGCCGACGAGTTGCGGCCGGTTAAGAGTTGCGCAGAGTATACAGGCTGAGCCGGTTTTTTCACCTTCGGGAACATGCGCCGGCCCGCTGGATGAGCTCAGAAGTCCAGCACGAGCTGCGCATCCACCTTGCACAGGAGTTCGCGGAAAAGGCCCTGGATACCGCTTAGGGCCTGCTGGCTGCAGGCCTCGAAACGCAGCAGCAGGGCGGGGGTGGTGTTGGAAGCGCGGATCAGACCCCAGCCATCAGTGAAGTCCACGCGCAGGCCGTCCAGGACGTTGACCGTCGCCTCGGGGAAGTGCGCATGGGCGATGATGCGGGTCATCAGCTCGAACTTGCGCTCATCACTGACTTCGATGCGCAACTCCGGCGTCACAAGGCTTGGCGGCAGGGCGGCCAGCAGCGCCTCCGCGGAGTCGCGGCTGCGTGCCAGCAGCTCCAGGAAGCGGGCCGCCACGTAGAGACCATCGTCGTAGCCGAACCAGCCATCGCGAATGAACACATGGGCCGAGA
Organism: Pseudomonadales bacterium; assembly: GCA_023256835.1. GTDB lineage: Bacteria > Pseudomonadota > Gammaproteobacteria > Pseudomonadales > Pseudohongiellaceae > UBA5078. Next base: position 4,488 of record JALREE010000290.1, read on the forward strand.
ATTCGGCGCCGATCACCGCGCCGGAGTCCTGCATGCTCTGTTTCATGAAGGAGTGCCCGCTGCGACTCATCACTGGCGTGCCACCCAGCGCGACAATCATTCGCGGCACCTGGGTGCTGCACTTGACGTCATACACCACGCGGGATGCGGGCGGGCAGCGCGGGAGGATGTCCTGAATGAAGAGCATCAGCAGGCGGTCCGTGTCCACCGGCGTACCGCGTTCGGTCACCACCACCACCCGGTCGCCGTCGCCGTCCAGCGCGATGCCTGCATCGGCCTGGTGCAGTGCCACCGCGTCGATCAAGGCCCGGAGGTTCGCCTTGACGGTCGGGTCGGGCGGGTGGTGGGGAAAGCGGCCGTCCAGCTCGCAGAACAGCGGGATCACTTCGCAGCCCAGCGACCGAAACAGCCCGGGCGCCACCAAGGCGGGCACGGCGCTGGCGCAGTCCACCACCACCTTGAGCGGGCGCTGCAGCCGGATTTCGCGCTGCAGGTGGGCGATGTAGTCGTCAGCCAGCGCATGATGGCGCAGCGTGCCAAGCCCTGAGAGGAAGTGACCACTCTCGGCACGAAGCCTTATTTCCTGAATCTGCTGCGGCGTGAGGCAATGGCGCTGACGAATGATCTTGATACCGTTGTAGTCAGCCGGATTGTGGCTGGCCGTCAGCATCAGGCCGGATTTCCAAGGGGTGGTGTAGCTCGCGAAATACAGCAGGGGGGTGGGAATGGTGCCCAGATCGACGACATCGAGTCCGGTGGACAGGATACCGCGCAGCAGGGCGTCTCGCAGCAGTGGGCTGGATAGCCGGCCGTCGGCACCGAACAGGACGGTGTCCTCGCCACTCTCCAGAGCCAGACTCGCCATGGCCTTGCCAATCCGCTCGATGACCTCGGTGTTCAGGTCGCTTCCCGCGATGCCGCGTATGTCGTAGGCGCGGAAGATGCCGGGCGGGATTTCACGCTGCGAAACGGAAGCACTTGGACTGCTGCTGGTCATTGCGTTGACTGTTCTTCTTCTGAAAACCGACATCCGCGAGTATGGACCACAAGCTGTGGCGCTGGCTACGGTTGATCAGCTTTTGACCGGGGTATGAATGAGGCTCAAATAATGAGCATGAATGAGGGCCAGCATCTGTCGAGCCACCAGCGACTTGTTGCCGGGTCCGAGCGTCGCGCGACCGTCTGACCAGAGCGCGCTTGCTGTGATGGCATCGCTGCCGAAGGTCGAGGTGGCGTGATTGGCAAACAGCAAATCCAGCTTCTTGCGTTGCAGCTTACTGGCGCCATTGGCGTCCACGTCCTCGGTTTCGGCCGCAAAGCCGACCGTGAACGGGCGCTGCTCCAAGCTGGCAATCGTGCTGATGATGTCAGGGTTGCGCACGAGCTCCAGCTTGAGCGACTGCGCAGTTTTCTTGAGCTTTTGTGCCGCCACGCTCGCAGGACGGTAGTCGGCCACGGCGGCCACGCCAATGAAGATGTCACACCCGGGGGCCTCCGCCAGCGAGGCGTCGAGCATCTGCTGCGCACTCACCACATCCACGCGGCGGACGCGCTCAGGCACCGGCAGTGCCACAGGACCGCTGATCAAGGTCACCAGCGCCCCTGCTGCTGCGGCTTCGGCGGCGAGGGCATAGCCCATCTTCCCCGAGCTGTGATTGCTGATGTAGCGCACCGGATCGATGGCCTCACGGGTCGGCCCGGCGGTGATCACCAGACGCAGGCCTGCCAGCAGGCCGGTCTCGAACAGAGCGGCTGCCTTCTCGGCCAGTTGCTGGGGTTCCAGCATGCGGCCGGGGCCGGTGTCACCGCAGGCCTGCTCGCCTTCTGCCGGGCCGAAGATCTGCATGCCACGCGCGGCAAGCACCCGCAGATTGTCGTGCGTTGCGGCATTGAGCCACATGGCCTGATTCATGGCGGGAGCAAGGGCCACGGGCGCACGAGTCGCCAGCAGCAGGGTGCTCAGCAGGTCGTCTGCCTGGCCACTGGCCACGCGGGCCAGAAAGTCGGCACTGGCCGGCGCAATCAGCACCAGATCCGGCCAGCGGGCGAGTTCGATATGCCCCATGCCGGCCTCGGCCTCGGCATCCAGCAGTTCAGTATGGACTCGGTTGCCGGTCAGTGCCTGCAAGGTCAGGGGGGTGATGAACTGCGTGGCGGCCGGCGTCATCACGACCCGCACATCCGCGCCAGCCTTGCCCAGCAGTCTGGCGAGTTCGGCACTCTTGTAGGCGGCGATGCCGCCGGTGATCCCCAGCAGAATGCGCTTGTTGGCCAGGCTGTTCATGCGGACTGTCTCGTTCAAACGGCGATTGGAAAGCCAGCTTAACAGTCGGGTTTCGGCGGCGTCCACAGGCATCCATCCGGCAGCCCGGCCGCGCTCTGCTACTATCGAAGCAGGATCATTGTCTGCCAGGGAGGCATCATGAGCATCAAGAACTGGCCTGCCAGAGAGCGACCGCGCGAGCGACTCCTGGAGAATGGCGCTGCCAGCCTGTCGGACACTGAACTGCTGGCCATCGTGCTGGGCACCGGAGTGAAGGGCCGTAGTGCCCTGGATCTGGCCAGGCGGCTGCTGGAAGCGTTCGGCAATCTTACCCGACTGTTTTCCTCGTCCTTGCAGGAGTTCTGTCAGCATGACGGCCTCGGTCACGCCAAGTTCGTGCAGATGCAGGCCATGCTGGAGCTTTCGCGACGCTACATGCGGGAAGAGCTGGAAGAGCGCGATGTGATGAGCAGCTCGGAACTCACGCGGGAGTACCTGCGGGCGCGCATGCGCCACTATCCGCATGAAGTGTTTGCCTGCCTGTATCTCGACAATCAGCACCGCGTGGTGCGTTTCGAGGAGCTTTTCTTCGGCACCATTGATGGCGCAGCGGTCTACCCCCGGGAAGTCGTCAAGCGATGCCTGCACCACAACGCGGCAGCCGTCATCTTTGCGCACAACCATCCTTCGGGTGTGGCCGAACCCAGTCACGCCGACGTCGCCATCACGCTGCGACTCAAATCAGCGCTCAGCACCATCGATGTCCGGGTTCTCGACCACATCATCGTCGGCAGCAAGGATGTGATATCGCTGGCGGAACGGGGGGTGGTCTAGGTGAAGCTTGCGTGACCAGGGCGTGAAAACGGGCCTGTGTTGCTATTGAAAGCTTGTTTTGGTATAAAACGCAGCTCTTTTTTGGCAAGACAGCAATAGGTGTCGGACACTCGGCCGGATCAGGCCCGAATCCGAAGAATCCGGTTCTGTAATGAGGCAAGGCAATGGCTAACGTATGTATCGTGACCGGCAAGAAGCCGGCTACCGGCAACAATGTTTCTCACGCAAACAACAAGACACGCCGACGTTTTTCTCCCAACATCCATACACATCGTTTCTGGGTGGAGTCTGAAAATCGCTTTGTGAAACTGAAGGTTTCCGCCAAGGGCATGCGCATCATCGACAAGAACGGCATTGATGCCGTTCTTTCCGACATCCGTGCCAACGGTGCAAAAGTTTAATCAAATCAATTATTACCTGATTCAGGTGGTGAGCAGCGATGCGCGACAAGATCAAGCTGGTGTCTACTGCAGACACAGGACATTTCTACACGACTGACAAGAACAAGCGAACCATGCCGGACAAGATGGAGATCAAGAAGTACGATCCCGTTGTCCGCAAGCATGTGATCTACAAGGAAGCCAAGATCAAGTAAGCATCACGCTGCTTGAACTTGCCCGAGCCCTTGCCAGCAGTGACGCCGCGCTCTCTGACGACAGAAAGCGCGGCGTTCTTGTTTGCGTCGGAAACACCTGTCAGGCAGCTTTTTCCTTGCTCAATTCCTTGAGCAGCTTGCTGGTCTGAGCCAGCAGCTTCGGATTTTCCACGAATTCCTTCTTCAGCTTGCCGACGGTGGTGGACACCGTGCCGTAGCGCTTGAGCTTGAACAGCTTTGCGATGGCCTGCAGCGTGACAGCCGACAACTCCTGGCAGAGATACATCGCCACCCAGCGCGGGACATTCTTGGAGCCAGGGCCGCGGGCCGCCGTGTAGATGCTTTCTTCCGTCACCTTGAACTGCTTTGCGACGGCGCTGATGATCAGCTTGCAGGAAGGTCGCCACTTGGCATTCGCGCCGCGGGTGCCGCCGCGAACCGCGCCGACGCTGCGTCGGGCACGCGCCGCCTTCTTGAACTTGTCGTCGCCCATGATGGAAGACAGATTCTTCTTGCCGTAGAACCGTGCGGTTTCCTCATCCACGCCGGCTTCCGTGAAACGAACGAACTCGGCCAGTCGTTTGGCTCCGCTGCCAGGCAGCTGCCCCAGAACTTCATCACGCACAAGCCAGTCAGGTGCCCTGGATTTGCCGGCATAGGCGCTGTAGCTAGACCATTGCCAGGTGTCGAGCTCGTTATTGCGGACCGACATGTGGATATAGCGACTGAGTGACAACAGGTACTTTTCCGGCTGAATCAGCACGGCCTTGTAGCGGCCCTTGAACAGGGAGCCTTCCGATTTCTTCAGGCGCTGGTAATTCTGCGTATACAGGCCGTCAACCTGACGCATGAAGCGGCTCAGGTTGGCCTCGGGCGTCTTGATCAGCAGGTGGTAGCGATCCTTCAGCAGGCAGTAGGCATGTACCTGCACGTTCAGACGGAAACAGGTTTCCTCCAGACCTGCGAGGAAAGCTTCGAAGTATTTCTGACTGGGAAAAATCTTCTGATTCTCGAGCCCGACATTGGACACGTGATAACAGGCGTCTGGAAACTCTATGCGGAGAGGTCTGGCCATTATGGTGCTTCCCGGGTGCTGGTTCTTATAATTTTCCAGGCAACTCCTGATTGAGTGAGAGTTGACCCTGCTGGAGCGAGCCTAGCAATAGCTGAATTACCGGGGGCCGTCAACTCCTATACGGCACGCTCCAGCGGGAATAGATCAACAGTTTATTTACTGCTTATTCCAGTGGTTGCATAAAGCTAGCAAGGGCACCTTCACCAGCCTGGGGCGGCAATGGTGCCAGGATGCATCAGGGGGCATTCGCCAGGATAACGGCGCGGCGTGGTGCAGGCAGGCCTTCCACAGTAAGACGGTGATCATCCGGATCAAGACTGTCAGCCAGCGACTGAAAGCGCATCCATTCCGTGGTGCGCTGCTCCTGCAGAGATGTGGTGCTGACATCGACGACGCGACAATTGTGCAGTCCGCAGCGCTGCAGCCAGAGCAAGAGAGTCGCGCAAGTCGGTATGAACCACACATTGGGCATGCGGCAATAGCGATCCTGCGGCACCAATGCATGGCCTTCGGGACCCTCCACGACCAGGGTCTCCAGCACGAGCTCGCCACCGGGACGCAGACAGGACTTCAATTGCAGCAAGTGATCTATGGGCGAGCGGCGATGATAGAGAACGCCCATGCTGAACACGCTGTCGAACGCGGCGACGTCCTCCGGCAGCTGTTCCAGCGCTTGCTCGAAGGTGGTGGGAAGAACGAAAGCTGGAACATCTGGCACGTAGCGGCTGACCATGCGGTATTGCATGGCGTAGGCAAGCTGAGAGTCGATGCCGATGGCCAGTCTGGCCCCTGCGCCGGCCATGCGGAAGCAGTGGTAGCCATTGCCGCAGCCAACGTCGAGGATCGTGCGGCCACGCAAGGGCGCGATGTGCTCTCGCAGGCGGTCCCACTTCCAGTCCGAGCGCC
>JALREE010000178.1 GCA_023256835.1 Pseudomonadales bacterium
ATTGCCGTCGCTCATGGCGAGGGCCAGGCGGAATTCCGCAGTGCGTCGGACATGGCGGCGCTGCAGTCTGCCGCTGGCATCGCGCTGCGCTATGTCGACCATCACGGGGCCGTCACCGAGCGCTACCCGCAGAACCCGAACGGCTCGCCGCAGGGCATCGCCGGGCTGTGCAGTGCGGATGGTCGCGCCACGATCATGATGCCGCATCCGGAGCGCGTGTTCCGCGCCGTGCAGAACTCCTGGCGGCCGTCGCACTGGCTGGAAGATGCGCCCACGCTGCGCCTGTTCCGCAATGCGCGCGTGTGGCTGGGCTGAGCATGTACAAGTTGGTCTTCTTCGTGCCCGCCAGCCACCTCGAGCAGGTCAAGCAGGCCGTCTTCGCGGCGGGAGCCGGGCGCATCGGGGACTACGAACACTGCAGCTGGCAGGTGCTGGGCGAGGGTCAGTTCCGCCCGCGGGCCGGCAGCAATCCGTTCATCGGTCGCCAGGATGCGCTGGAAACCGTGGCGGAATACCGGGTGGAACTGGTCTGTGCCGCCCCGCACATCGCGGCCGCTGTCGCCGCCCTGCGTGCCGCGCACCCTTACGAGGAACCGGCCTTCGACGTGACGCGGCTGGAGGAGTTCTGAGACGAGGTGTCCATGAACAAGGAGGGGGAAACGCCGAAGCGACTGGCCAATGCCCGAATCTGTCGCACATTGAGCGATCGCTTGCCGGCCAGCAATTCTGACACCACGCCCTGACTGCCGATTTCCGGCAGATCTGATTGCCCCAATCCGTGTTGCTGCATGAGAAACCGCAGAATCTCGCCAGGCGTTGATGCGGCCTTCAGCAGCAGCGTGTTCTCGTATTCGTCTATCAGATCTCCCAGGATGTCCAGAAGATCCACAAGCGGGTGAGCTTCATCTCGTGCCCCCGCGTCCAGCAACGCATTGAGGGATGTCAATGCTTGTTCGTAGTCGTGTTCGCTGCGTATCGGGCGCAGCGGCACCTGGGTACACAGAGCGACGTAGTGATTCATGACTTCATCGATTCGCAACATCCTCATGCACTCCAGTGGTCGTAGTGTTGGTGGGTCAGAATCGACCGGATGAAGACCTTTTGTCGGTTGAAGTGCACGGCGGCGACGAGGCGAAACTTGTTGCCCCCGATATTGAACACGCAGTAGTCACCCACTTTGTCCACAGAGTTGAAGCATCGCCTCAAGTCCGCGAACGAATGGAAAGAGGTTTTCTCCATGATGCTGAACCATGCCTCCAAGGCCTTGCGCGCCTCTGGATTCAGCTCACCAAAGTCCCTTAGTACCTTTCTGCTGATGACGTGCACCTGTCGTTCCTTGACGGGGAGAAAATATCTCAATTTGAGATGGTGGGCAAGGCAGATTTTCTTCGCCTTCCTGCATCACTGAACATCACGACCGCCACTGCGAAGTCGTCGCAAGGGGCATGAGCAAGCTTAGTTGACATGCCCGTCACGTGCACCGCGTTGAATTGTTGACGCGATTCAGTCCCGATTTGATCAAGTCTCATCCACCAGCAGCACCGAGGCATCGCCGACGCCCACGCTGACATCCATGGCGAACTCGCCCTCGCCGTCGCCCTCCGCACTCTCGGCCACGAAGGCCCGGTGACTGCTGTACCGCCCGGCGCCATGCAGGCTGGCACTGCCCACGCCGGCAGACACGTCGACGTGTCCGGCTGTCAGGCGACTACTCGTGATGTCGACCTCGCCGACCCCCACGTGCACCTCCAGTGCTGTCGCCCCCACGCGGGCGTTCACTTGTCCGACCCCCAGGTGGATCGCGGTGGCCGCCACGGCGGGCAACTGGATGGTCCAGTGCACTTCCAGGTCGTCGTAGTCCTCTTCCGACAGGCCGATGCGCAGCTCGCCGTTGTCGCGCTCCTGCACCAGCTCGATGGCGCTGACATCGCGCTTGCGGCGCAGCAGGCCGGTGCGATCCCCTTCGATGTCCACCACAATGGACAGGGTGTCGCCTGTGACGGGTTCGATGTCGATGGAGCCGACGCCGCCATCGATGCGCAGCGCCTGGACATCGTCCAGGGCAATGGTGAGACGGCGGGTGACTTCGTGCTCGGCGGCCCAGGCGGACGCGCCGCAGAGTGACAGAAACAGCAGGATGAGAACGGGCAGGGGTCTTCGCATGACAGGGCTCCTTGGTTGTGGTTTGAGCGGATTCAGCAAAGCCTGTGCCATGTCATAAAAAGCTTTGAAAACAGTTTGTTATGAGAATTTTCGGCTGGCCTGATGGCAATTCTGCGGCGTGACTCACCAGCTGTTGGGGGTTCTGACCACGCGATGTCCGCAAGGGGTCGTCATGGCGCTTCCTGTCAGAAAGAGAGGCCACAGCGGGTCTAGCAGCCACAGACCCCGCCCTCGTGGCATCATGCTGCAAACCCATTCATCACAGGAGTGTCCGCCGTGAGCCTGCCCCGCCCCTTGTCCGTCTCGTCGAAGTCATCCCGGCCGCTGCCGCGGCGCGTTTTCCTGCGGGGGCTCGGTACTGCGCTGCTGCTCGCCGGCGCCGGCCCGCTCCAAGCCCAGGCAGCACGCGAGCGTCTCATCGTGTCCGGCGCGTCCGGTCAGCTGGGGGCGCTGGTGGTGGAGGAGCTGCTGGCGCGGGGGGCCGATCCGCGTGACTTGATCCTGGTGAGCCGCACGCCCGAGGAACTCGCGCCCTATGCTGCGCGTGGCGCCGCGACGCGTTTTGGCGACTTCACCCAGCCCGAATCGCTGCCGGCGGCCTATGAAGGCGGTAGCCGAATGCTGCTGATCAGCATCAGCGCCGGGCCGGACAACCGCCCGCAGTTGCACAAGAATGCCATCGACGCGGCCCGCGCGGTGGGCGTGCGTCATATCGTCTACACCTCCACCGTCGATGCCGACAATCAGGACGTGCGTGCGCTTTCCGCTGCCATGCACCGCGAGACCGAGCAGATCCTGCGCGACAGTGGGGTGGCCTGGACGATGCTGCGCAACCATCTGTATGCCGACAACATCGTCGGCCAGGCGCAGCGCATGGTGGCAGAGGGCAGGGTGGTGGCGCAGCCGGACGAGATTCCCACGGCCTATGTGACGCGGGAGGACTGTGCAGCGGCCGCAGCAGCAGTCCTGCTGACTCCGGGACATGAAGGCAAGGTGTACGACATCACCGGACCGCGCGCCGTGCTGCGCAGTGACATCGCGCGCATCGCCGGCGAAGTCACCGGCAGGCCGGTGGAGATTGTGCGCGGCCTGGGGGGCGAGCCGCAGGCGTCCGGCGCCATCGCGGGCTTTGCCTCGTTCGACGTGACCAGTGATGCCGTGCAGACGCTGACCGGACGCCCGGCGACCAGCATCGAGGCGCTGCTGGAACGCCATCGCGACGAATTGCTGCAGGCCACAGCGGCCCCGCAGTGAACGGGTGAATGCAGTGCCGGGCCGGCGCCTCTGCTCAGAGTCCCAGTGCCTGGCGCAGCTGCGCGGCGGTCATGCCGCGCACGTACACGTCGGTGCCGCGGTCGAAACGTCGCGCACTGCTGAGCGGGCCCACGACCACCGGGTCGAAGCCCGCATCGCGCACCAGGCGCTCCGTCACGGCCACCGCCTCGGCATCATCGCCGGCCACGGGAATGCCGATGCGCTCGCCTGCCCGGTGGTGTTCGTTCTCCACCATCGTGAAACTCACGGCATTGAAGGCCCGCACCAGACGCGTGCCGGGGAAATACTCGGCCGACGCGATGCCCGTGCCCTTGGCGATGGCCTCGTCGGCCATGGGACCATCGCGATCGGCGCGCGGATTGGCGCAGTCGATCACGATCTTGCCTGCCATCGCGGCCGCGTGGTCCGCTCCCACCTGCGGCAGGGCGCCGTAGGGCACGGCAATCAGAATGATGTCGCCGAAGGCCACGGCCTCGGCCACGCTGCCCGCACGGGCATTCGGCCCGGCCTGCGCCACCAGCGGGGCCAGCTCGTCCGGATTGCGGGAGGAAAACAGGATCTGGTGGCCCGCTTCGGCCCAGCGCTTGCCAATGGCGCCGCCGATCTGCCCCGAGCCGATGATGCCGATGCGCAGGGAGTCCTGCGCCAGCGCCCATCGATCAGTGACGCCGAGCAGAGG
>JALREE010000024.1 GCA_023256835.1 Pseudomonadales bacterium
CGATGCGGCGTCGCACCTCGACCGGGTTGACCGCACGGTCGTACAGGTCGATGCCGTGGTACCGGATCTCGCCCTCGACCCGGGCGGTCTCGACCAGATCGTTCATGCGGTTGAAGCAGCGCAGCAGGGTCGACTTGCCGCAGCCCGACGGGCCGATGAAGGCGGTCACGCGCTGCCGCGGAATGCTCATGCGCACGTCGTACAGGGCCTGCTTGTCGCCGTAGAACAGGGACAGGCCGGGGACATCGAGGCAGGTGCTCTCGTTGGCCAGGTTGAGGTCCTGCTTGTCACGACCGAGGGCGGCCATGTTCATGCCGTGGCTGTGGGTTTCATGCTGCATGGGGAACTCCCTACGCTATCAATTCTGGGTTGCCTTGGCGGCAGTCGGCCGGCCACGGCGTTCACGTCGAAATCAGTTTTCCAGCGCCTTGTACTTCTCGCGCAGGCGGTTACGAATGGCCACCGCGGCGAAGTTGAGCAAGGCAATCACCAGCACCAGCAGCAGCGCGGTAGCGAATACCAGCGGCCGCGCGGCCTCGACGTTCGGGCTCTGGAAGCCGACGTCGTAGATATGGAAGCCCAGGTGCATGATCTTCTGATCCAGGTGCACGAAGGGATAGTTGCCATCCACCGGCAGGGTCGGCGCCAGCTTCACCACGCCCACCAGCATCAAAGGCGCCACTTCTCCCGCAGCGCGTGCCACCGCAAGGATCAGGCCGGTCATCATCGCCGGACTCGCCATGGGCAGCACTACACGCCACAGGGTCTCGAACTTGGTGGCACCCAGCGCCAGACTGCCTTCGCGCAGGCTGCGCGGAATGCGGGCCAGACCTTCCTCGGTGGACACGATGACCACGGGCACTGTCAGCAGGGCCAGGGTCAGCGAGGCCCACAGCAGTCCCGGAGTGCCGAAGGTGGGGGCCGGCAGTGCTTCAGGGTAGAACACCTGATCGACTTCGGCACCGACAAAGTAGATGAAGAAGCCCAGACCAAACACGCCGTAGACGATGGAAGGCACGCCGGCCAGATTGTTCACGGCGATGCGGATGATGCGGGTGACCAGACCCTGTCGCGCGTACTCACGCAGGTACACGGCCGCGATCACGCCGAAGGGCGTCACGAAGATGGCCATCAACAGCACCATCACCACGGTGCCGAAGATCGCCGGGAAAATACCGCCCTCGGTGTTGGCTTCGCGCGGTTCGTCAGAGAGGAACTCCCACAGCTTGGAGCCGTAGGTGGCCAGCTTGTTGCCCAGATGCATGGCATTGGGCTGATAGGCGCGCACGATCTCGGACACGGCAATCTCGGTCTCCTGCCCGTTCATGGCGAGCATCACCACGCTGTCGCGTTCGCTCTCCGCATAGAGCGCATTCAGGCGCGTCTGCATTTCTGCGTATTGCGCGTCCCACTGCGCGCGTTCCGCCGCGATCGCGGACAGCGCCTCGGGCGAGGCCTCGCCGCGCAGTTCCAGGGCGCGCTCCTGCAGGCGCAGTCGCTCAATGGCGTAGTTGACCTCGCCGATCTCGTCCTTTTCCAGCCGCGCGATTTCATCGTGCAGGGCCAGGGCGCGCGCTATGCGCGGCTGCAGGGCCAGCCATGCCGCCGTATCCTGTTCGATGGCGGGATCACTCACGGCCACCGTCGCACCGGCCTCGCGCACTTCCTTCACGTAGCCGTAGAAATTCCCCCACTCGCGCCGCTCGAACGCGGTGAGATGCAGCGGATAGCGGATCTCACTCATATAGTCGGAAAGCAGCCAGGTGTAGTCGCTGTCCTGCAAATCACGATTGCCGATCTTGACCAGTTCACGTTCGTGATAGGGCTGGTCGGCAGAGACGGGAATGCCCGAGGAAATGATGCGCTCGGCGCTCACCACTTCGCTGTTGACACGCTCGCCGATGATCTCGCGCACCAGCGGTTCGCCTTCGCTGACCGGCTGGGCGTATTGCGCCAGCATGATGTCCTTGGGCCAGAAGTGGCCGAGACCGTTGTAGGCCAGCAACAGCAGCAGTCCCACCGTCATGATGATGCTGATGGCCACGGCACCGGCGTTGACCCAGATCCACGGCGTCCCGCTGGCAAAGAATTTCTGCAGGTTGTTATTCATAGATTGCTGTACTTGCGTCGCAGACGCTGCCTCACGATTTCAGCCAGAGTGTTCACGACGAAGGTGAACATGAACAGCACCAGCGCGGCCAGGAACAGGATGCGGTAGTGCGTGCTGTCTACCTCGGACTCGGGCACCTCGACAGCGATGTTCGCTGCCAGCGTGCGCATGCCTTCGAAGATGTTGATGTCCATGATGGGCGTGTTGCCAGTGGCCATCAGCACGATCATGGTTTCACCCACAGCCCGGCCCATGCCGATCATCAGGGCCGAGAAAATGCCGGGACTGGCGGTCGCCAGCACGACGCGACTGAGAGTCTGCCAGGGCGTCGCCCCCAGAGCGAGCGAACCATAGGTCAACTGCTTGGGCACGGTGAAGATGGCGTCTTCGGCGATGGAGAAGATGGTCGGGATGACCGCGAAGCCCATGGCCAGACCTACCACCATCGCATTGCGCTGATCGTAGGGAATGCCCAGGTCATTGGTGATCCAGACTCGCATGTCGCCGCCGAAGAACATCTGTTCCATGGGTGAGGCCAGCAGGAAGGCCAGCAGCACGCTGAACAGGATCACGGGGATCAGCAAGGCCGCCTCCCAGCCATCAGGCACGCGGTAGCGCACGTGCTCGGGGAGGCGCGTCCAGAGATAGGCTGCCAGCAGAATTCCAAGGGGTACCAGCAACAGCATGCTGAAGATACCGAGCAGATTGTTCTCGAGAAAGGGTGCCAGCCAGAGGCCGGCGAGGAAGCCCAGCACCACGGTGGGCAGGGCCCCCATCAATTCGATCAGCGGCTTGACGTTCTGGCGCATGCGCGGCGCCATGAAGTAACCCGTGAAGATGGCTCCGCACACTGCCAGCGGAGCCGCCAGGATCATGCCGTAGAATGCCGCCTTGAGCGTGCCGAAGGCCAGCGGCGCAAGACTGTACTTGGGTTCAAAGTCGTTGTTGGCGGCGGAGGACTGCCAGATGTGTTCAGGCTCCTGATAGTTCTCGTACCACACTTCGGACCAGAGAGCCTCCCAAGAGACTTCCGGGTGATGGTTGAGCACGTCGTACATCACATAGCTGCCATCGGCCTGCTCGATCAGCAGGCCGTCGCCGCGGGCCGCCATCGCGATGGCTCGGGGCGCCCCGCTGGCCAGCTGCGCATAGGCCACTTCGCGATGGGCCGTGGAGTTGTAGATGCCGATGTAGCCTTCCTCGTTGGCCATGACGAAGTTCTTGCGGCGCTGCTCGGATGTCAGTGCCACCACACGGCTGCGCGCATCGAAATCGCGCACCTTCTCCAGCGTGAAGCCGCCGTCCTGGCGCACCAGGAACCACTGGGCGATGGTGCCTGCGGAATCTCCCGCGAGCAGCGAGAGGCCGCCCAGCAGGAAGCTCACTTCCGTGAGCCGCGCCGGCGCATCCACAAGGAGAAGCTCCTGAGCAACCACCGGCGTGCCATTGCTGAAGGCTGGCTGGATGTCCACCACACTGACGCGCCCGGAGGCGCCAACGGCGAACAGCCAGCGGCGGTTGACGTCCAGGTGCAGTTGATCCACGCTCGCCACCAGACCGTTCAGGGTGGCCAGCTCGGTTTCCCACTGGGCACCCCCGCCGCCGAAGGACGAGAGCAGACTGGTTTCGCGCTCGGCTCGCAACAGGCTCACATCCCCGCCGGCACTGCTGCCTGCCAGCATCAGCTCATTCCGGCTGGAACGCACGCTGAGATGAGTGACCGCTGCTCCACTGAACAATTCGAAAGGCGCTTCACCGAAAGGGTAGGAAATGGAGGGGCTGACCACGCGGGCATTGTCAGGGCCAAAGCTTTCGTCATAACCGTACTGGGCCAGCAGAACCTGACCACCGGACAAGCCCAGGGCGAAAATGCCGCTGACATCGGTGTCCAGCGCGAAGCTGCTGATAACCTGCCCCTGCGGTACCGGCAAGCTGATGCGACCGACCTCGGCGCCATCGTCCGTGCTGAAGTAGACCATCTGGCCGTCACTGCCCAGGCGCATGCCCACTTCCAGTCGCTCTTCCAGCGCCAGATGCAGCACCTCGCCGGGCTCCTGCGTCTGCAATTCGAAACGACTGTGCGCGGTGATATGGGCGCCCCGAAACAAGGGCATCACTTCATAGATCAGATAGAGAAAGATCGTGAGGATGGCAGCGATGACGCCCAGACCACCAATGGCGATCAGGACGGCAGCCAGCTTGTCCTTGAAGTGACGAAACCGACGGCGTGAAACGACCGCGGCAGAAGCTGCGAATGCTGCTCCTGCCGCGGAAGATGGGGCCTTTGCAGGCGTGGGTAAGGGCTCTTGATTCATGGTTCGCGAGTCTATTGTTCGAATATGACAGTTTGATGACAGCGCACAAACGCGCCAATACGGCGCCGCATCCCGCAGCGCCGTTCACTCGCGATCACATGCCGAGCGCTTCGTACGTGGCCTGAACCACGTTGGCGGGCAGCGGGATGTAGCCATCCTTCAGCACCACTTCCTGCCCGGCTTTGGAAAGTACCAGCTTGATGAATTCCTGCTCAAGTGGCGCCAGCGGCTTGTTCGGCTCCTTGTTCACATAGACCAGCAGGAAGCGGGCAAGCGGGTAGTCGCCAGCCAGCGCATTCTCCGGAGTGGCGGCGAAGAACTCGCCACCGGCCTCACGTGCCAGCGGCAAGGACTTCACGCTGGAGGTGGTGTAGCCCAGACCGGAGTAGCCGATGCCGTTGATGGAGGTGCTGACGGACTGCACCACCGACGCGGAGCCAGGCTGCTCGTTCACGGAATTCTTGAAATCCCCGGTGCACAGGGCCGTTTCCTTGAAATAACCGTAGGTGCCGGAAACGGAGTTGCGGCCGAACAGTTGCAGGTCACGAGGCTCCCACGCACCGGTCAGGCCGAGTTGTCCCCAGTTCTCGATTACCTGATCGTGACCACAGCGCAGCGTGGAGGAGAAGATCGCATCGACTTGCGCCATGGTGAGACCTTCGATGGGATTGTCCTTGTGCACGAACACAGCCAGTGCGTCGATGGCGACGGGGATGGCGGTGGGCTTGTAGCCGTACTTGTTTTCGAAGGCCTCGATCTCGTTGTCCTTCATCTCGCGGCTCATCGGACCCATGTTGGCGGTGCCTTCAGTCAGAGCGGGCGGCGCAGTGGAAGAGCCGGCGGCCTGGATCTGGATATTGACGTTCGGGTAAAAGCGCTTGAACTCCTCGGCCCACAAGGTCATCAGGTTGGCCAGGGTGTCGGAGCCCACGCTGGAGAAATTGCCGGATACGCCGCTGGCACGCTCGTATTCGGGCAGCCCGGAGTCGACCTCCGCAGCGAATGTCATGGCACTGCACAGGGCGCCAAGCAACAGGGCCAGTGGCTTCATCGTATGTCTGAGTATCATCGTGTGTCTCCGGGGTGAGGACTTCCAGCGGTCTTTGTTATGCCGACACTATAGGCCGCCACTGTGACAGAAATATGACAGAACTGACACCTTGTCTACGTGCGCTCAGTCATCCATCTGTCACTTTCTTCCCCGATGCCCTCATGTAGAATGCCGGCAACCCACTGCTGGAATAATGAGCAAGCACATGAGCACGAAAGTGACAGTGATCCACTCTGAAGACAATCCTCCGATGACTTGCAATGCCCCGACCTTGCCAGAGGCGGACTTGGACGACATCACCGGCCTGCCTGACATGATCGGCACAGCCGACTCCTCACTTGCCCGTACCGAGGAAGCCCCCCCGGTCGATCTGGACAACAGTGCGCTGTATCTCAATCGCGAACTCAGCTATCTGCAATTCAATCTTCGAGTGCTGGATCAGGCGCGCAATCCCCGCCACCCCCTGCTGGAGCGGCTGATGTTTCTGCTGATCTTCAGTTCGAATCTGGACGAGTTCTACGAGATCCGCATTTCCGGACTCAAGAAGCAGCTGGAGTTCGGCCGCCAGCGTCCCGGCCCCGATGGCAAGTACCCGGACGAAGTGCTGCGGGAGATCAATCAGCAGGTGCGCGTGGCGCTGACGGAACAGTACCGCATTCTCAACGAGGAACTGTTCCCCTCGCTGGCACAGCAGAACATCCGCTTCCTGTATCGCAATGAATGGAACACCGCGCTGACCCTGTGGGCACGCGACTATTTCCGGGACGAGGTGCTGCCGGTCATCAGCCCGCTGGGACTGGACCCTGCCCATCCCTTCCCGCGTCTGGTGAACAAGAGCCTCAACTTCATCCTGTCCCTGGAGGGCAAGGATGCGTTCGGACGCGACAGCGGCCTGGCGATCGTCCCTGCGCCGCGCTCTCTGCCACGCCTGATCAAGGTGCCCCGCGAAATCGTGCCCGAGGGCGACAATTTCATTTTCCTGTCCTCCATCATCCACGCGCATGTGGAAGAGTTCTTCCCCGGCATGCGGGTCAAGGAATGTCACCAGTTCCGCGTCACGCGCAACTCCGACCTCGAGATGTCGAATGTGGAAGTGGAAGACGTGGCCAGCGCCCTCCAAGGTGAGCTGCACTCCAGGCGCTTCGGCACAGCAGCCAAGCTGGAAGTCGGTGCCGCCTGCCCGCAAGAACTCACCGATTTCCTGCTGCAACGCTTCAATCTGACAGAAGACGCCCTGTTCCGGCTGGACGGCCCGGTGAACCTGCAGCGTCTGATGACGCTGACCGGCATGGTGAACAGGCCGGACCTATGCTACCCGCCCTTCACACCCGGTACTCCGCCCGCGCTGGACGAAGGCAATTCGATGTTCAATGCCGTGACAAAGGAAGACCTCCTGCTGCTGCACCCCTTCCAGTCCTTCCTGCCCATCATCGACTGGGTGCGTCAGGCGGCCAAGGACCCTGCGGTGCTGTCCATCAAGCAGACCCTGTATCGTACGAACGAGTCCTCGGAACTCGTGGAAGCCCTCTCCGAGGCGGCGCGCAATGGCAAGGAAGTCACGGTGGTCATCGAATTGCGGGCTCGCTTCGACGAGCAGGAGAACCTGCAGTTCGCCAGCAAGCTGCAGGAAGCCGGAGCCGTCGTGGTGTATGGCGTAATGGGCTACAAGACCCACGCAAAGATGCTGCTGATCGTGCGGCGTGAGGGAGGCAGGCTCAAGCGTTACGCCCATCTCGGCACCGGCAACTACCACCGCAAGACCTCGCTGGTGTATACCGACTACGGCCTGATGACCTGTGACGAAACCCTGTGCGCCGATGTGCACAAGGTGTTCCAGCAAATCACGGGCATGGGCAAGCGCATCGTGCCGGATCTGGTCATCCACGCCCCCTTCCGCCTCAAGAAGTCGCTGATTCGATTGATTCAGCAGGAAAAGAGCGCCGCCCTGGAAGGACGCCCCGCGCGCATCATCGCCAAGATGAATGCGTTGACCGACCCCGACGTGATACGCGAACTTTATAGCGCCTCGCGCAATGGGGTGAAGATTGACCTGATCGTGCGCGGCATCTGCTGTCTCAAGCCGGGCATTCCGGGCATATCCGAGAACATCCGTGTGGTATCCATCATCGGCCGCTTCCTGGAACACTCCCGGGTCTTCTATTTCGCCAACAACCTGCACCCGCTCTACTGCTCCAGCGCAGACTGGATGGAGCGCAATCTGATGCATCGCATCGAAGTCGCCTTCCCGATCCTGCGCAAGAAATGGGTCACCCGAATTCTGGACGAGCTGGAGATGTATCTGAACGATCGCTGCCAGAGCTGGGAACTGCAGCCCGACGGGAGCTATCTGCGCCTCGCGCCCGAGGACAGTGACAAGCGCGAACCGGTGCAGACGCTGCTCTTGCAGCAACTGGCCACGTTGCGTTACAGCGCGGTCTGAGTCACCTGCGGCATTGTCTGCGGATCGAGCCGCGAGGTATCGGGGCCGTTCTGCATCATGAAATGCAGCATGCCTTCGCGCAGCGCCGTAGGGCTGAATTGAATCGAATCGATCTCGAAGGCCTCCATCATCCCCATCAACACGGCCCAGCCAGGCAGGAGAAGATCCTTGCGCCGGTCCTTCAGGCCCGGCAGCAGCGCCGTCGGATCGGCTGCACAGTCAAGGATGTCGACCCGCAGTGCCTGGAGTGACTGGCGGCTGATCTGACCGGCTGGCAGGCCACGCATCTGCAGAATCGCCGCCAGCATCTTGGCGGTGCCGGACGAGGCGTAAGCTCCCATCCATGGGTGCTGCAGGCATTCCACGCGGATGCTGCCGAACACGCTGCGCGCCTCTGCCACGGCGTGATCCAGTGTCTGACTCAGCAGGGAGGGCTTGACGGCCAGAGGGGTGAAAAATCGATCACGCCAGCTGACACAGCCGATCGGCAGGCTGCAGGTGACCAGCCGAGTCCCCTGATGTCCGATGATCACTTCCGTGCTGCCACCGCCAATATCGGCCACCAGGCGGACTTCGTCGGTCGGCGGCAGGCCGGACATCACGCCCAGATAGACCAGCACCGCTTCCTGCAGCCCGGAAATGACGGACACTTCGAGGCCCAGTTCCCGCGCGGCAGCCAGGAACTGCGGGGCATTGTGTGCTAGGCGCAAGGCATTGGTGCCGAGCGCCCAGTACTGGCGAATCGGGTAGCGGGACATCACGTCAACGAACTCACGCAGCGAGTCGATGCCGCGGCTGAAGGCCGCTGGCGAGATCTGCCCGGTCAGGGTGACACCTTCCCCCAGCTGCACGATATGACTGAAACGTTCGACGATCTCGCTCCTGCCGTCCTGCCAGCGGGCAATCAGCAAATGGAAACTGTTGGAGCCCAGGTCGATGCAGGCATACATGACAGAGAAGGATTCCTGTGTGGGGAGCGGACGCGATGCGCCACATTACTGCCACAGTGTGGCAGTAATGTGACAGTGGCGCCGGCAACGGCTCAGATCATGGACTGCTGGTAATTCTCGATGCCTATGCGGTCTATCAGGTTCAGCTGGGTTTCCAGCCAGTCCACATGTTCTTCTTCACTGTGCAGGATGGCTGCCAGCAAGTCACGGCTGACGTAATCCTGCACGGATTCCGCATAGGCGATGCCTTCCTTGAGGGTTGGCAGTGCCTGCATCTCCAGCTGCAGATCACACTCCAGCATCTCACGCGTGTGTTCGCCGATCAGCAGCTTGCCGAGGTTCTGCAGATTGGGCAGCCCTTCCAGAAACAGGATGCGGCCGATCAATTCGTCGGCATGCTTCATCTCGTCGATGGATTCCTCGTACTCCTTGCTGGCCAGCTTGCCCAGCCCCCACTCCCGAAACATGCGGGAATGCAGGAAATACTGATTGATGGCAATCAATTCGTTGCCCAGGGCCTTGTTGAGATGCTTGATGACGGTGGCGTCGGCTTTCATGGGAGTATCCTCTGGCGTGAAATTCAGCACACAGAGTCGTCGCTAAGCGCCGGCGTGTCAAGGGTGGGGAATTGTAAGATACTGATATTAATGAGAAACAGACGCATTCACTGAGCGTGCGCCTTGGGCAGAATGCTCAAGCGACGGCGGCGTTGACGAAATTCGCGCTTCCCTTGAACTCGCTGACGATGCTCATGGCGTGGCGGCCGCATTTGCCGCATTCGGAAGCGACGCCCAGCTTCTCGCGGATATCCGCCATGCGACGGGAGCCTTCGCTGCAGAATTCGCGAATCTGGCTGTCAGTGATTTGGCGGCAGATACAGACGTACATGATGGCTCCTCCATTGGTCTGGATCTTAAAGCGTAATGAGAATGATTGTCAAACAGTTTAACATCCACCTGCGCGACTGACTTGCACTGACTTCGTGCTACCATGCCGACAGTTTCAGCGCCTCCGTGAATCTCCGGCATGAGTCTCCACCCCCCTGCGCATTCCCGCCCCATCGTCACCTGGACGCCAGGCAGACTGCTGCTGATCGGCTTTCCACTGGTGCTGGGGCTCAAGCTGCTGCTGGCCTGGAGCCTGGACCTCTACAGCGACGAGATCTTCTACTGGCAGGCGTCGACACGCCCGGCACTGGCCTACAGCGACCTGCCTTTCATGGCAGCCCTGCTGGCCGGTGTTGGCACGGGATTGTTCGGCAACTCGGCCTTCGGCGTACGCACCCTGTTCCTGGTGCTCGGCAGCAGCATCCCCCTTCTGGTCTACTGGCTTGCCAGACCACTTGTTCCCCGGCAGCAGGCGCTGGAGGCGGCAGCTCTCGCCCTGTGTCTGCCCCTGTGCGCCTTCCTGGGAATGCTGGCCGTGCCGGATGTGCCGCTACTGTTCTTCGGCCTGCTGCTGACGGGATGCCTTGAGCGCGCCACACGGCTCGGCACTCTGTCATGGTGGCTTGCCACAGGAGTGGCCGCAGCGCTCGGCATCAGCACGCATTACCGCTTTGCCCCCCTGCTGCTGGCAGCCCTGATCTTCATGTTGGTATTCAGACAGATGCACAGATACTGGAGGCAGCCTGGTCTCTGGCTGGCGGCAACGATTCTGGCGCTGGGGCTGTATCCCCTTCTGGCGTTCAATCTGGGCAATCAACTGAGCGGCGTGGACTACCATCTGCTGGAACGCCATCCCTGGGAATTCCAGGCTGAGGGCCTGCTCCACATCGTCAAGCAGGCCGGCCTGGTCACACCGCTGCTCTATGCGGCGCTCGTCGCCACGTTGCTGCATCTGCTGCGGGCGGCGCGCGCAGGCGATCATCGACGCGGCCTGTTCGGCATCCTTGCACTGGTCAACCTGAGCCTCTACCTGGTCCTGGCGCCCTGGTCCGACAACACCCGAACCTCTATTCACTGGCCCTTGTCAGGCTACCTGCCACTGCTGGTGTTTCTGCCGGAGACCTTGCGCGAGTTGCATGCCAAGGTGGCTGCACGCCACGGCGAGCGAGTCGCCGGACAACTCTTGAAGACAAGCCTGGGGATGGGATTTGCCGGCACGCTGGTGGCACTCCTGGGCATGGGAACGCAGAGCATGCAGGACCAACTGCGTCCCCTGGTCGGCGAGGGGGTATTGTCCAACAAGATGGCCGGTTGGCGACCGTTTGTCGCCTATACAGAGCAGGTCCTGCAGTCGGAGCACTTCGGACCCGATGATCTGCTGGTGACAGACAACTACTACACCGGTGCGCAACTGGCGCTAGCGCTCGGCGCTACCCGACGCATCTTCAATGTCGACATGGACAAGTCCATCCGTGACGGCCGCGCGGTGCAGTACGAGATCTGGCGCACGAACGTGACCGGCCTGCGGGAGAACACAGGGCGCAGCGCCCTGTTCATCACCGAAGACAGCACGCTGACCGTTCCTGACAAGCTCGCCGTGCTGGAACGTGTCTGCGGTGACTTCCAGCACCTGGAGTTCCTGAGCCAGTTGTCGCTCTTCGGAGGCGAAAAAGTCTTCAGTTACTATCGTGCAGACACGATCGGCGCAACTCCCACCGGCCTTTGCCCGCTGCCTTCGCTGGGCTGGGTCGATGCCCCTCAGGATGGCGCCCGCGTGTCTGGCAGTCTGACTGTATCGGGCTGGGTCATCAACGAAGGACTGGGCGTCGATCGGGTGGAGGTGGAACTCGATGGTGCGACCATTGGCCTTGCCCAGTACGGACAGCCACGACCGGATGTCGTTGAGGCATTGTCTGCCGTGGACGACCCCAATGCGCCCATGCTGGGCTATACACTGACTCTGGAGCGCAGCGTCCTGCCGTCAGGCAAGTCACGCTTGCGCATCAAGACAACGGGCAAGACGGGAGAAGTGCAATACTTTGGTGACAGAACGGTGTTTCTGGAGTGAGAACCGCGGAAGGACTTAGTAGGGATTGAGCACTTCAACCGCGATGCGCCATTCGCCTTCGGGGGTGAAGCGCCAGTAACGCAGATAATTCGCATTGAACTCAGAGCCTTGAGCGCTCATGGTGCCGAAGGTGTAACCAACGTCACCGGATTCAGACAGGAAGTAACCGCCGGGCTCATGCTGGATAGCGGACATCTCCAGACTCTCGTCCAGGTAGGCGCCATAGACCTGCGCACCGGCTTCATTGCCAATCCCCGGCGCCATGCCTGGGACATAGACGCGCTGGTTCTCAAGACCATAACGAAGCATGGCGCGCATGCCTCCACGGAAGTTGATGGAACTGATGAAGCGCTCGTCGGCTTCAACCAGGGAATCGAGGCTGTTGTGTTCGACATCGGCAGTCACTGCCTCGTCGAGCGAGCGCATCGTTTCACTGATATCGGGATCGACGTCCAGACTCAGGACACCGGGCACGCGCACTGTCATGTCGGCCGCCATGCGCCACTGCCCGTCGAACTTGCGCCAGATCGTGACGAAGTGACCATAGGTTCGGCGGGCATCACTGCCGCTGCCGCTGGTGAATCGGTACGGCCCGCTCGTCAGGCCCAGATCGCCTTCACGCGAGAAGTCAATGTAATTGGCTTTGGATTCGAGGGTCGTTTCACCACGCTGGGCTGGGCCGACCTGTTCGTAGAGATTGCGCGCGTCGACTGGGCCGCGGCGAAAAATGACAGCCCCTTCACTGAATGAATTGAGAAACGCCTGATTGAAGCCCAGTGTTCGTGAGCTTTCAGCCAACCTGACATCAGCTTCCCGCAGACTTTCCCAAATCTGCATGCGCTCGTCTGCCTGTGCAAACAAAGTATCCGGGAAAAGCAATGGGAAGAGAGCCAGCAGCGCAATTTTGGACGATTTCATGGATGCACCATTTTCTTATCGTTCTGTGACTGCTTGTGTCGTGCCGCCAGTATCGCGCATTCTGCAGCCAAGGTATAGCGTGTTGTGTCAAGGATGACTTTGCGCAGTCTCTGGAAGTAACATCACATGTCATTTCCGTCAGGATGTCGGGATTTCTTCCGGATCCCTGTATCGATCAGTACGAAACAACATGAGCAGTGGTTCTTGATGTATCAGGATTTTTACGGCCTTTCCAGCTCGCCTTTCTCCACTACGCCGGATACTCGTTTCTTTCTGGAATTGAACAACGCCAGAGTGCTGTTCAAGGAATTGCTTGCCACCCTGAATGGTCCCGACGGCTTCATGCTCGTGCTCGGAAAACCAGGCATGGGCAAGACAATCCTGTGTCGCAAGTTGTTGAATGCCTTGTACTGTCATCGCTCGCGTTACCGAGTCGTCCACCTCGCGCATCCACGGCTGAGCCAAAGGAACTTCCTCAGCGCCATCGCGCTTGAACTCGGACTTGACGAATCCATCCTGGACTCCCTGGAAGACGCGGTGGTGGCGGAATTGCAAAAAAGTGCGGGCAAGGGCTTGATCAACGCCCTGATCATCGATGAAGCGCAGTCGATGCCCGATGAGACGATCGTCGGTCTGCGGCGGCTCGCCGATCACGGTACTCCGTCCGGCAACCTTCTCCGCGTGGTGCTCTTTGCTCAGCCGACGCCACAGAAGAATCTGCGCCCGTCGCGTTCCCGGATCCTGGCGGATCGCATCACGATGGAACGCAGCCTGGGTCCTCTGCGTGAAACCGACACCTCGACATACATCAATCTGCGCCTGACACGGGCCGGGTATCAAGGCGCTGGTTTGTTCACGCCGCGTTCTATCCAATTGATCGCAGGTGCCAGTCGAGGCATCCCGCGCCTGATCAACCTGCTTGCACACAAGGCCCTGCTGCTCGCTGCGCAGGAGGGTGCGAGCAAGGTGAACAAGGACCACGTACGTCTGGCGATCGCAGGAACTGAGGCCGCCGAGAAGGATGAGCGGCACGCGGCCAAGGACTGGATAGAGAGAATCGCGGGAGGCTGACCCTCTTTGCACTGGGAGCGCCACCGATTGTCACCATGCCACCGTCGGCTATAATCGGCGCCAGTTTCACAGGCCAAACGGACCCGCCTCATGCAGAACAGAATCTGGATCAAGCTCTACGAAGAAGCCACACGACTGGTGGAGACAGAGCCTCTGCTGGCCAGCTATGTCTACGCGTGCATCCTCAATCACAACAGCCTTGGGTCCTCACTCAGTTACTTGCTGGCCAACAAGCTGGCGGATGCGGTGATGCCGGCCATCGCGGTTCGTGAACTTTTCGATGCTGCCTACGCGCAGGCGCCCGAAATGATCGTCAACGCAGTCCACGACATGCAGGCTGTCTATGATCGCGATGCGGCCACCAATTCCTATCTGCCAATCCTGCTCTTTCTGAAGGGATACCAGTCGATACAAGTCCATCGCCTGGCGCACTTCCTGTGGCAGAACAACCGCCGAGAACTGGCGCTCTTCATGCAAAGCCGCAATTCCGAGGTGTTCGGCGTCGATATTCATCCGGCCTGCGTGATGGGCAAGGGCATCATGTTCGACCACGCGACCGGCATCGTGATCGGCGAGACCACCGTCATCGAAGACGATGTCTCCATCATGCAGTCAGTCACCTTGGGCGGCACAGGCAACGAAACCGGCGACCGTCATCCCAAGATCCGATCCGGCGTGCTGATTTCCACCGGTGCCAAGGTGCTCGGGAACATTGAGATCGGCACGGGCGCCAAGGTCGGCGCAGGGAGTGTGGTTCTGGAAAACGTCCCGCCACACACGACGGTGGTCGGTGTACCTGCACGCAAGGTGGGCAAGCCTTGTTCAGACCTCCCGTCGCGCACCATGGATCAGAATGTACTGAACGATGAATCCGCCTTGAACGCCTAGCTCAGGATGTAACACGGCTGTCATTCGGCCTGCCGATACTGGAGCCCTTTCTGTTCAAGGACTCCCGGCATGAGTGACAACATCGTTCATCTGAAACCCCTGACTCGAGATGAATCCACCACTGGTGCGGGCGAGTTGCGCTCGCACTTCTTCGATATTCTGCGCCAGGGTCGAGTCAGCGCCCTCTTCCAACCCATAGTCGACTTCAAGAGGCAGCGCATTTTCGGCTACGAATCACTGATTCGCGGCCCGTCTGACAGTCCTCTGCACAGCCCTGTCATGTTGTTCGACCTGGCACGTCGCGAGGAAAGACTGACAGAACTTGACCTGTTGTGTCGCAAGACTGGAATTCTAGGTTTTCAAGAACGCCGACTTGTCGGCAAGCTGTTCCTGAATGCAACTCCTCAGGGTTTGATGGAGCCACAGCATCGTTCCGGTCTGACGCTGGAATTCCTGCACAGCCTGGGTCTGACTCCCGAGGATGTGGTCATCGAGATCACTGAACAGTATCCGTTGACCGATTTCACCTTCATGGACCATGCGTTGTCGCACTACCGCGCCATGGGCTTCGAGATCGCGATTGACGATCTGGGTGCAGGCTACTCCGGATTGCGTCGCTGGTCGGAGCTGCGTCCAGAATACGTGAAGATTGATCGCCACTTCATTCAAGGCATCCACGAAGATTCGATTAAGCAGTCGTTTGTGCGCTCGATTGTTGACATCGCCGCTGGGCTGGATTGTCGCGTGATTGCGGAGGGAATCGAAAGCCAGGAGGAAAGTGCCACGCTGGTAGACATGGGTGTTGCCTACGGACAAGGCTACTATTTCTCCAAGCCACAGTCCTCGCCGCCTTACCTTCTTTCGAAGGCACTCTTCAGAACGCCATCCAGAACGCGCAACACGGGCCTGCTGTGGCAAAGCCGAGAGAACATTGCAGACTTGATGCACAAGGTTCCCTGCCTGCGCGAGCACAACACGCTGGAAGAAGCCTATCAATTGTTTGCAGCCGACGATCACCTCACGGCTGTCGCCGTCGTCGATGACCAGAGGAAACCCGTGGGACTGGTGCGACGCAGCAGTCTGTACGCAACCTTCTCGTCTCAGTATGGTCGCGCCTTGCATGGTGCCAAGGCCGTCAAGAACTCCATGGACCGATCATTTGTTCAGGTCGACAAGTTCAGCAAGATCGAAGATGTCAGCAGCCTGGTCACGGACAGCATGAGAACGCAGATCGAGGCTGACTTCATCATTGTCGAAGATGGCTGCTATGCTGGTCTGGGCAAGGTGCTCGGACTGCTGAAGAAAATTACCGACTTGCAGATTCGCAATGCGCGTTACGCGAATCCACTGACCCTGCTCCCCGGCAATGTCCCCATTTTTGAATATCTGGATCAGCTGATAGCCGCACAGGCGGCATTTACCGTGGCATACTGCGACATCGACAATTTCAAGCCCTACAATGATGTCTACGGTTATGCAGAGGGCGACAAGGTCATCAAGTTGATTGCCGAAATTCTTCGCGAGAACATCGATTCGCGAGTCGACTTCGTGGGCCATGTCGGCGGAGACGACTTCATCGTCATCTTCTCCAGCAGTGACTGGATGCAGCGCTGCAGCAATATCCTCGCAGAGTTCGAGCTGCAGATCCCTGACCTGTACAAGCCTGAAGACATACTTCAGGGAGGCATCATGAGTCAGGGACGCGAAGGCGAAGAGCGGTTCTTTCCGATCATGACGCTGTCTATTGGCGTGGTCATTCCCAATGCACGCAACAATATCACGCATGAAGATGTCGCCAATATGGCCAGTCAGGCCAAGCATCATGCCAAGACGATGACTGGCTACAGCCTGTACGTCGAACGTCGAGTGAATTCCTGAGCCGACGTTCGACGCACCCTGGACTTACAGATGCCGCTCGGCGTAAGCAGCCAACGGCGACCTGGGAATCCCCTGCAATTGCAGACTGCCGCCATGCTCGAAACGCTTGAAACGCTCGGTTAGATACGTCAGGCCCGAGCTGGTGGGACTCAGATAGGGAGTGTCAATCTGCGCCAGATTGCCGAGACAGATCACCTTGGACCCATTTCCCGCTCGCGTCACGATCGTCTTAATCTGATGCGGAGTCAGGTTCTGAGACTCGTCGATCAGAATCAGACTTTGCTGAAAGCTGCGCCCCCGAATGTAATTGAGTGATTTGAAAAGAAGTGGCACACGTGAGAGTACGTAGTCAATGCTGCTGGCGCTGTTGTCATCATCCCAATGTAGAGCTTCGAGATTGTCAGTGATTGCGCCAAGCCAGGGCTCCATCTTTTCTTCCTCGGTCCCAGGCAGAAAGCCGATATCCTCATCGAGGCCTTGCGTGCTTCTCGTGGCAATGATGCGACGGTAGAGCTTCTGAGGCACTGTCATTTCAATTGCCGCTGCAAGAGCGAGGATAGTCTTTCCTGAACCGGCCGCTCCTGTCAGATTGACAAGATGGATATCGGGATCGAGCAAGAGATTGAGTGCCATCGCCTGATAGGCATCGCGCGGTTTCAAACCCCAGGTCTCACGCTCCAGCATCTTCACCAGATCCAGATGCCGCAGAACAATCTGCTCCTTGCCGACCTTGAGCACTCGCGCCAGAAACCCTGTCCGGTCGTAAAGAAACTGATTGGGATACACCTCCTGTGCAATCACCTGTCGCGAAATGTGATACAGGGTACCTCCACTGCTGTGTTCCGTACGTACATCTTCCACCTCATCCCAGAAGCTGTGCTTGAATTCGATGTACCCCTTGTTGAGTTGCGCAATGTCACCGAGCAACTGATCGCTGTGGTAGTCCTCGGACTCGATACCGATGCCTCGCGCCTTCAGGCGCATATTGATGTCCTTGGTGACCAGCACCACGCGCCTGCATGGATGACGCTGCTTCAGAGCGGCCACAGCATTGAGAATCTTGTTGTCGTTCAGATGGGTCGGCAGCAGGATGACATTGGCTGGCGTATCAGCCATGAGAATCGAGAGACTGCCCAACGGACTCAGCCTCTTGCCGCGCTCGATGGGCACTCCCTGCTCGACCTGCTCCGGGGATGCACGCCCCAGCACATTGTCGATCTCCCGGATCGCTTGGCGACAGTCTGCCGCCACCGCAAGCTTTCCGCTCTTGAGCTTGTCGAGTTCTTCAAGCACGGTGATGGGTATGACGACATGATGTTCGTCAAAGTTGCGAATCGCAGCTGGATCGTGGATCAGGACGTTGGTATCGAGGACGTAGAAAATAGGAGCAGAGAGCGAAGGAACGGACGACGGCGGACTTGCAAGCTTTGCTTCACCCATGGATAGACACCTTTCGTGAACAGCGGTTGCTGGAAATCTCTGTCGAAAATAACGCGTCACGTGGTCCGGAATGTGACAGTCAGCTGCTCACTCCCTGACGATGGCCAGACGAAAGCCGATGAAGGGGCGACGCGCACCAGGGTCTGCCGCACCACGGACCGCTGTCCTGATGTTGTTTTCCACATCGTTGAAGGATCCCCCGCGCATCACCCAGAGTGCATCTTCCTGCAAGTTGACAGCGACGTTTTCGGGATCGAACGGATAGGGCAGATACGGGCTGCGCGTCCACTCCCAGACGTTGCCACTCATGTCACTCAGACCATAGGGACACTCAGGGCAAGCGATGCTGCCCACAGGCACCGTACCTGCTGCGCCAAAGTTTGCCCTGTCCTTACGAGCCATATTGCCCCAAGGATAGATTCTCGACTCCGTACCGCGCGCTGCCTTCTCCCACTGCGCTTCATTCGGCAGCGTCAGCCGCCAACCGCTTGTGAGCAGACTACGCAGCTCGGGTGGGGCCTGCTCGGATGACTTCAGCTCAGCTTCCAGCCAGCGAGCGTAAGCCAACGCATCAGTCCACGACACTCCGGAAACAGGATGATTCCCTCCCGCCGCGTTCGACAACTCGACCAGACGGTAATTGGCATCCTCCATGAAAGCGAGAAATTGTTCGATCGTGGTTTCATAGCGCGCGATATAGAATTGAGGCAAATCCACCGTACCCTGCCGACGGGTTTCGGACCAGCGCTCGTTCTCGAACGCCATGGGATCAATGAGTGGATTGCTGCCCATGGGGAACGGACCGGCAGGAATTTCGACAAAGCCAAGCAGTGTTTCGTCTGGCAAATGCCAGAACTGCGCATCAAAGGCAGGACTGGGCGGCGCGGCGGCGACAGAGCTTGAAGGCGCCTGTGCATGGGCACCCCCCAGCAACATTACACTCGTAGTCAGCACTGCGGCAAAGGCCTTGATCCGAAAAACGGAGTTCATGCAGGCAAGAGCCACAGGCAATGCTCGCGCGCTGCTGAGCGGGTTCATCGGCACACGCCTGAAGAAATATTTCGCACTAGGCTCCCCTGCTGCACGATCAAAGGACACTGGCCACTGACACCTGGCACGCATGATTCCAGCCGTGCTCGCAGGCTCGCTGGTACAGGTCTGTCTCCGGCATCTCCAGGAGGTTCTGCCCGCCCTCACGCAGTAACAGGCGCAGATCGAATGCGCGCGGATCGGAGACCATGGCTCGCTCAGGCTCAAGAAGATTCAGGCATCCAGCCTGAAACCGCAGTTCGCAGGCTCGGGCAAAAAAGCCAAGTGCAAGCTCCGAATCCTGGGCAGCGACGTCACCTTTGATGTAATGCGCGCCGATCTCATTGCAAGCCCATCCGGAATTATCGGCACAGTAATTCGACTCGATGAGCAGCAATCTGTCGCAAGCAGTCGCACGCCCCTCAGCACAGGCCTCAGCCCAAAATGGCACGCTGTCTCCAACGTGCCTGCCATCGGTCTTGCCAATCATCGTCATGGTGGCAAAGAACACGATCCACACTGCCATGTGAGCAAGATTTGCCTTGCGACTGGGAATCACACCGAGGCCGATACGTTCGAGCGACTTGTTGTCCCGTAGACGCTGAACTGAACGATCAATCCACTGCACACTAAGATTCAGCAGAGGCACGCAGAGCAGCTTGTCGTAGAAAGTCGGAGCGCCGAACGCACTCAGGATGCTGTACAGGGCGAACACGCCAAGTCCATAGAGAATGCCGAACACCAGCTTGCCGGGCGGCGTGCGAGGTGACGTGGACGGATCGGTGACCAGGAGGTGCAGGCCAAGGAAAACCGCGGTCGGAATCTCGGAGTCTAGAAAATAGGGAACACCGGTAATCGCGTAGTAGAGCGCACTCAGCCCGAACAGCACTGCTGCGGCCGAGGCTGCGATCAACGTGATCGAAAAGAAGTACATCACTACCAGCCCGCCAAGGAACAGGTAAGTGTAGATTCCCGGCGCCAGACTGAGCGTGGACGCAATCTGCGGACCCCACGTGATATCTGTGGAGTTGCTTAGAATCAGCGCCAGGGAGAACAATCCCAGCGTGAACGCGGAAGGGTTGAAGATATGCGTGCTCTTGCCATCCCGATTCCAGCGGACGAACTCCTTGCCCATGAAACCTACAGCGATCATCAGAAATTGAAGATAGAACCAGTCATCCCGGAACCACATGAAAAGGTTCGTGCTGAAGATGATCGGGAAAGGCCCGAATCCCAATAGATAGTTGTCGCGACGAGTCCATGCCATGAGGATATCGAAGGCATAAGCGAACAGAAGCTGCGCAAGAAGCAACAGGGCGTGCTCCTGCACTGGTGGCCAATGCCACCCCCAGTAGGTGTATACCGAGAGATGCACCATGGCCTGAATATAATGTTGTGGTTTCGGTGCAGTGAGAACGAACGACTTCTTGATCCCGGAAGCGCCAGTCCGCAAATACATCACCAATAGCCAAGTGGCCAACACGGCTGTGGCCGCCCAGAACGACCACACCAGGGTTTGATTGCCCTGCACTCGAGGCAGGAAGGACAACAAGAAGAATGCAGTAGTGAACAGCGCCGGCACCGCCAAAAGGCTGCGCCCGAAAATGAGCTTCGATGACTCAGGAGCCGTGGCTGCATTCAAGGCGGACGTTCGTTGAGACTTAGGAAAACTCGCGGGATTCTTCTTATCGGAATAAGACTGCATGAACTTTACTCTTCGTGCCATTGCGCCAGATGCCTGATCTTAAACCAGCGCATCCTCCAATACAATTTGGGGTAGTTTTAGAAAAATGACCTCCCCCAACTTCTGTGATCATCCCCCCTTTTCGAAGCACAGGGAGATTTCTTTGGAATATGAATACCGCTCCCGTATCATCGACGGGTCGGATATTTTGAGGAAAAACCAAGAATCTACTAACAGCAATCCCCCAAATCAGGAAAAACAAATGAAAAAGACAATCATCACAGCAAGCCTTTTGTTGGCTGGTGCCGGAGCATTTCTCTCAGCCTCGGCTCAACAGGAGGAGCCTACACCGGAGCAACTCGCAGTCAGTGCCACAGAAACCCGCCAGGGCGTATTCAAACTACTTTCGTACAACATGGGTACGATCAGTGGAATGGCTCGAGGCACTGTTGAATTCGATGCAGCCATCGCCGAACGTAATGCCACCAGAATTGCAATGCTGGCACCGATGATCCCCGAGCTGTTTGCGGCCAGAGACACACGAGCCTTTGCTGTAGAAACAGAGGCGCTACCGCTGATATGGGATTCGATGGATGAATTCAATCAAAAGGCGGTGAATCTTGTGAATGCAGCCAATACTTTTGCCGAAATTGCACGAGCCGGCGACAGAACTGCAACGATCGCTGCAGTTCGAGCTTTCGGCGGAGCCTGCGGCAATTGCCACGAGACATTCCGCGCCGACTAAGCGATAGGTTGCGCAAAGCCCGCGCTGCGCCTGACAAATCAAGTGTCAGCGCGGGCCTTCGAATTTGAAGAATGCAGCCATTGCTTGACGATCTTCGTCGGTAAGAAGGCTCGTGTTATGAGCGATGACCGACTCCATTTCACCGCCGACGTACTCCTCATCTGGCTTCATTCCTAGGAAAAGGAAGAATGCAAAATCATCGGCGCTCCAATCCCGCAATGCATCGAGATTGATAGGGTCTGCATGACTTTCACCAAGAGTTGCGCCGGCAAATTCTAGATCAGCTCGCAAAATACCAAGGAAATTCCGCGGGGTGTGGCACTCACCACAATGGCCGAGATTCCTTGCCAGATAAGCTCCCCGTGCCACGATTGGGTCAGAAAATTCAACTGGCTCGGCTGCCTGGAAGTCTGCGAGAAAATTCCAGCCTGCCATCATCCAGTTTCCAAGCCAGACAGGGAGTTCATGATCTCCTGAATCAAATGCGACAGGTTCCTGCGACATCAAGTATGAACCAATATCCAGCACATCCTGGTCACTCAAACCTGCGTACGCCCGAAAGGGAAACGCCGGAAAATAGAAGCCACCGTCAGGACGTCGCCCGTGCTTGATCGCTCGAACGAAGTCATTCGCAGTCCACTTGCCAATACCAGTAGTCACATCAGGAGTGATATTGGGAACACGAAATGTACCGAAATCGGACTCGAGAGACAGTCCACCACTTAGGGAATTCAAATTGTCCAAATTGACATGACAACTCACGCATCCCGCTGCGGTGACCAGATACTCACCGCGTTGCAAGGCTGCTGGGTCCTTTGAAAACTCGAAGTTACCCACTGACGGTAGTGGGAAGGACAAAAGGGTAAACGTAGCAATCATGGCAATCAGCGCGACTAACAGAAATCGTCCCATAAGCCCTTCCTAAATGTCCTACAAAGGCAGCATCGCAAAACTGAAATTGAGCAAGTATCACCATTCGCTGAGCAAATCGTATCCCCAAAAAGCACAAAACCCCAAGCAGTAGTTCTGCTTGGGGTTTGTGTATTTAGGAGCCTGACGATGTCCTACTCTCACATGGGGAGACCCCACACTACCATCGGCGCTG
>JALREE010000113.1 GCA_023256835.1 Pseudomonadales bacterium
GTCAAGGCAAGTTCTGGGAAATGTACGACCTGCTGTTCATCAATCAGGCTTACTGGTCCGGCCTGTCCGAGGTGGACGCCGAATTCGAAGGCTATCTGACGCAACTGGGGCTGGATCTGGAACAGGCCCGCGCGGACCTGGAAGATGAGACGCTGATCGAGAAGATTCGCAGTGACCAGCGCAGCGGCACCCGCTCGGGTGTGCGCGCTACGCCGACCCTGTTCGTGGAGGGCCGGCTGGTGCCGACTCCGCGCACGGTGTCTGAACTGGTGAGTCTGATCGACGGCGCGGTCGCGTCCTGATCAGAACCCGCACAGCGCGGCGAAACGCCGCAACACCCCGCTCGCTGCCGGCGTCTCCTGCACGTCGCGCAGCAGAGCCTCCACATCGAAACCCTCCTCCCGCAGCGCCTGCTGCCGCTCCAGCACATAGGTCCGCATGACCTCGGCTGTGAACTCCGGATGAAACTGCACGCCCCAGGCACTCGGCCCCACGCGATAGGCCTGATGCCTGTCGTGGGCGCTCGACGCCAGCAGCGTCGCAGACGGGGGAAGTTGCAGCACGGACTGGGAATGCGTCGTGTGCGCCACGAAGCGCGCCGGCAGCTCGCTCAGCAAGGTGTCCCCGCGCGCGGCGGGCGCCAGCGTGACGGGCACTGTCCCGATCTCTCTGCCTTGCGGGTGATAGTCCACACGACCACCACTGGCATGGGCCAGCAGCTGATGGCCGTAGCAGATGCCGAGCACCGGCAGTTCGCGCTGCAGCGCCTGGCGCAGCCATCGGGCTGCCACCTCGTTCCACGACGCGGCGTCGGTCAACATCGCCGGGGAGCCGGTGATCACCACCCCAGCCACAGCGCTCACGTCTGGCAGCCCCTGCCCTAGCACCACATGGCGGATGTTCAGCTGCGCGGACTGCAGCCCGAGACCCGCCCCGATCCAATCCTCGAAGTCCTCGCCGCGCGCGCGCAAGGGCGCAAGAGTCTCGCCTGTCTTCATGATGAGCATGGGTTTGGTCATTTTCTGTTCAACTTTTCTAGACAGAGTGCTTGCAAGGAGTATGATGCAGTCGCTGATCGTTTTTTAACCAAAGAACAACATTCATAAAGGGAGTTAGACGATGACAGACTTCATTGAAGGCCTCGCCGAGGAGTGCCAGGGGTTTGCCTGGCTTCTGCTGCGCGTGCTGAGCAGTGCGATGTTCATGACCCATGGCTGGGCCAAGCTCTATGGCGAAAACGCCCAGCCCATGCTGGGCGGCATGGACTTCTTCGGCATCGATCTCGGCATCAACATGCTGTGAATCGCCGCCGTGATCGAGCTGTTCGGCGGAGCGCTGCTGGTGCTCGGACTCTTCACCCGCATCGTGGCCCTGCTGGCCGCCATCCTGATGGCGATGGCATATGTGACGGCGCATGCCGCGTGGTTCCCCACCATCAACAATGGCGAACTGGCAGCCATGTACTTCATGGTGTATTTCCTGATCTTCGCCCGCGGACCCGGGCCGGCCAGCCTCGACTCCCGCCTGTTCGGACGCGAATAGGGCGCGCTCAGCTCCCGGCTCTGGCGATGCGGATGTTCGCCCACGCGAAGAGCAGCGTCATCAGCGGACTGATCAGACAGAACAATGCCCAGGGTGCATACGCCAGCGTGCTCACACCGAGCACGCCCGCGTGGAATGCCCCACAGGTGTTCCATGGCACCAGCACCGAGGTGACGGTGCCGCAGTCTTCCAGCGTGCGGCTCAGATTCTGCGGCGCCAGCCCGCGCTCCTTGTAGGCCCGGGCGAACATGCGCCCCGGCACCACGATGGCCAGGTACTGATCCGAGGCCGAGACATTGGTCAGCAGACAAGTGCCCGCCGTGGCTGTCACCAGCCCTCCCGTGCCACGCACGCGACTGATCAGGGTGTGGGTGATCTTCTGCAGGAAGCCAGAGGCCTCCATCACGCCACCGAAGGCCATCGCCGTGATGATCAGCCAGATCGTGTCCAGCATCCCGGCCATGCCGCCGGAGGTCAGCAGCTCATCGAGCACGGCGTCGCCGCTCGCCACCGCAATCTCGCCATAGATGGCCTGCATGATCACCTGGTAGAGATTGCCGTAGCTGGCGGTCAGCTCCAGCAGCAGCGGATACTGCAGCAACAGCGCAGCGGCGATGCCCAGCAGCACGCCGACGAACAGGGCGGGCAGCGCGGCCACGCGCTTGACGATCAGGTAGATCACGACCGCGGGCACGATGAGCAGAAACGGACTGAGCGCGAAATTTTCCGCCAGCAGGGCCTGGGTTTGCGCCGTGGTGCTCTCCTGGGCGTCGGGCGTGCCCAGTACGAAGCCGATGATGAGATAGAAGGCCAGCGTGATCAGGATGGAGGGGATGGTCGTCAGCGTGAGATAGCGGATGTGGGTGAACAGATCCACCCCGGTGACGCCGGATGCCAGATTGGTGGTATCTGACAAGGGCGACAGCTTGTCGCCGAAATAGGCCCCGGAAATGATGGCCCCCGCGACCAGCCCCGGATTGAAGCCCAGGGTGTAGCCGATGCTGATCAAGGCCACCCCCAGCGTGGCCGAGGTGGACCAGGAACTGCCGATCACGATGGACGCGATGCTGGTGAGCACGCAGCAGCTGAAGATGAAGATGGCTGGATGGAAGATCTGCAGCCCGTAATAGATCATCGTCGGCACGATGCCGCCGATGAGCCAGGTGCCCACCAGGGCGCCCACCATCAGCAGAATCAGAATGGCCGGCGTGGCGGCGCGAATGTTCTCCAGAATCGTTTCCTGGATCACTTCCCAGCGTGTGCCCAGGCGCAGACTGATGGCGGCAGCCACCGCCGCGGCAAGGATCAGGGCTGTCTGGTTGGCGCCGGAAAGCGAATCGTCGCCGTAGACGGCCACGTTGTAGCCGAGCAGCACGAACAGCACAGCCAGGGGCACCAGTGCCAGCCAGAGGGGGCGCTGCTCCTGCTCGGGGGCGTCTGGCGCGGGGGCGTCTGGTGTCACGTTATCCTGCATCGTTTTCTCCGGCTCGCAATGGCCCCGGCATTACACGGGAATGAGCGCGGATACTACCTTTATCCCGGGGGCATTAAAAACCCCCGGACAGCGCAAAAGCGTTTCCGGAGGATGCGATTACCGGGCTATTATCCGAGCACATTCACTGCCTTGCGCCAGCCCGTGCGCGTTGCCGGAGATCCCTCCATGACACACCCCCGCTTCGTTCGACGCCTGTCTGCGTGCTGTCTTGCGCTGGCTGGCAGCCTGCTGATGTGCGCCGGCGTGCAGGCCGACGCCATCCGCCAGACCAAGGGCGATTTTGACGACAAGTTCCGCCAGCTCGACGAAAGCCTTCCCACTGCCAACGCCTGGCGCAATGCGGGCGGACAACCGGGTCACGAGTACTGGCAGCAGAAGGTCGACTACCGCATCAGCGCCACGCTCGACGAAGCGAATCGCCGCCTGACCGGCACCCAGGGGGTGAGCTACCAGAACAACTCGCCGGACACACTGCATTACCTGTGGTTGCAGCTGGATCAGAACATTTTCCGCGCCGATTCCATGGCCGAGATGAGCGAGGATTTCGGAGGCGTCGGCCGTCGCGGACCTGCCGTCGAGGCGGGCTCCCTTGACAGTCCTGCCCGCCTGAGCCTGGACGAGCTGCGCCGCCAGCAGGCCATGGCCGATGTCGCCATGGGCTACGAGATCAGCAATGTCCGCGACAGCCGTGGCAATGCCCTCGACTTCACCATCGTCGGCACGCTGATGCGCATCGACCTGAGCACGCCGCTGCGCAGCGGCCAGAGCACCCTGTTCAATCTCGACTTCGCATTCAATATCGTCGAGGAAGATGCCGTGTCGGCCCGCAGCGGCTACGAGCACTTTCCCGACGACGCGCGTGAAGGCGGCAACGACATCTTCCTGCTGGCACAGTGGTTTCCGCGCCTGGCGGCCTACACCGACTATGAAGGCTGGACCAACAAGGAATTCCTCGGCCGCGGCGAGTTCACGCTGGAGTTCGGCGACTACGAAGTGGAAATGACGGTGCCGGCCGACCACATCGTGTCCTCCACCGGCGTGCTCAACAATCCTGCCCAGGTGCTGACGGCGGACCAGCGCGCGCGCCTCATTACGGCCGAAACGGCGCAGCGTCCAGTCTTCATCGTCACGCCACAGGAAGCACTGGAAAACGAGCGCGAAGGCACTGCCGAGACCAAGACCTGGCGTTTCTCGGCGCAGAACGTGCGTGACTTCGCCTGGGCGTCCTCCCGCAAGTTCATCTGGGATGCGAAGGGCTATCAGCAGGGCGGCGACGTGCGCCCCTTCGTCATGGCCATGTCCTTCTACCCCAAGGAGGGCGAGCCGTTGTGGTCCACCTATTCCACTGACGCCATCATCCACACGCTGGACGTGTATTCGCGCTTCACCTTCGACTACCCCTACCCCACGGCGCAGTCGGTCAACGGGCCCGTCGGCGGCATGGAATACCCGATGATCACCTTCAACGGGCCGCGCACCACCTTGCAGGACGATGGCAGCCGCACCTACTCCCTCGCCGAGAAGCAGTTCCTCATCGGCGTGGTGATCCACGAGATCGGCCACGGCTACTTCCCCATGATCGTCAATTCCGACGAGCGCCAGTGGACCTGGATGGACGAGGGCCTGAACAGCTTCCTGGACGGCGTGGCGGGCCGCGAGTGGGACCCGGACATCCCCTGGGGCGTGGAGCCTTCGGACATCACCGACTACATGCGCTCTCAGGACCAGGTGCCGATCATGACGCAGTCCGACAGCATCTCGCGCCTCGGCCCCAATGCCTACTCCAAGCCAGCCGCCGCGCTCAACATCCTGCGCGAGACAATCATGGGCCGCGAACTTTTCGACTTCGCGTTCCAGCAATATGCCCGCCTGTGGATGTTCAAGCGACCGACGCCGGCGGACTTCTTCCGCACCATGGAAGAAGCCTCGGGCGTCGATCTGGACTGGTTCTGGCGCGGCTGGTTCTACACCACCGACCATGTGGACATCGCCCTGGAACGGGTGTTCGAGATGCGGCTGGACACCGAGAACCCTGACATCGACTACGAACGTCGCCGCCAGGAGGACGCCGCCAAGCCCGAATCGCTGTTCGTGCAACGCAATGCCGAGGCCGGCCTGCAGACCTGGGTGGAACGCAATCCGGATGTGCGCGATTTCTACGACGACAACGATCAATTCACGGTGACCAACAAGGAGCGCAATGCCTACAACGACTTCCTCGAAGACCTTGAGGACTGGGAGCGGCAGGCGCTGGAGCGGGCCATCGCCGAGGACAAGCACTATTACGTGCTGGAGTTCGCCAATCTGGGCGGTCTGGTGATGCCGATCATCCTCGGCATGACCTACGAGGACGCCAGCACCGAAGACATCTACATCCCGGCCGAGATCTGGCGGCGCAGCCCGGAGCGCGTGCGCAAGCTGATCGTGGCGGACAAGCCGGTGGCCAGCATCGTGGTGGACCCGTACTGGGAAACCGCCGATGTCGACATCGAGAACAATCACTACCCGCGCCGTCTGATTCCCTCGCGTGTGGAAGCCTTCAAGGCCGAGGGCAGTAGCGGGCTCACGGGTCGCGATCTGATGCAGGACATCAAGACAGAACTCGAGACTGACGCCTCGGCAGAGGATGACGACGAGGAGGCCGTGGCGCCGTGAGTCTTTCGCAACGCGCATGTGCCTGGAGCGTGCTTGCGCTGGCCATCCTGCTGACCAGTGCCGGGACCGCCGCCCATCAGCAGCAGGCCGCGCTGACCCGGGTGCTGTTCAACGCCCGCAGCGGCAATCTCGAAGTGATGCACCGCTTCGTGCTGCACGATGCAGAACATGCCGTGCGCGCCCTGTTCGATCCCGAGGCTGATCTGCTGGCCTCCGCGGCCGCACGCGAGCAGTTTGCAGGCTATGTGCAGGAGCGCTTCAGCCTGCTGGGCAGTGCGGGCGATCCGCTGCCGCTGCACTATGTCGGGCAGGAGATCGACGGGCCCTTCCTGTGGGTCTATCAGGAGATGCCGATACCCGACGCGCTGCCCTCGCTCGGCGTCATTCACGACGCCTTGCGCGAGCTGTGGCCGCAACAGAACAACCTGGTGAACATCGAGCACGATGGCCGCATCCAGACCTTGAATTTCACCGGCGACACCCATTGGCTCAGCGTCAGCTTCGACGCCGCTGCGCGCTGATCTCTCCCGCTACAGGACAGCCTTCGTGACCCCTCCCGCCCACATCAATTCCATCATGGCCCTGCGCGAGCGCGAGCTCGCCAAGCCCCATCGTCCCTTCCTGGCCCGGGGCAGCAAGGTCGTGCGCTGCCCCGACTGCCTGCTGCCGCAACGAGGCTGCATCTGCAGCGAGCGCCCGCAGCCGCAGGCGGGCAGTGCCTTCTGCTTCCTGCTGTACTGGGGCGAGGCCTTCAAGCCCACCAACACGGGGCGCCTGGTGGCCGATGTGGTGCAGGACAACCACGCCTTTCTGTGGGACCGCACGCAGCATGACCCGCTGTTGCTGGCTCTGCTGGCCGACCCGCGCTACCAGCCAATCGTCGTCTTCCCGAGCCAGTATGCGGAACCCGGGCGCTGCATCCGAAGTCCGGCCGAACTGCCCGGCATCGCCGCCGGACGCACGCCGCTGTACGTGATGCTCGATGGCACCTGGCGGGAGGCCCGCAAGATGTTTCGCAGCGAGTATCTGAGAGACCTGCCGGTGCTGGGGATCGAGCCG
>JALREE010000151.1 GCA_023256835.1 Pseudomonadales bacterium
GGGCTCGAGCCAGCAGGCGAACTGACTGAAGCACTGCCACAGTGCCGCCGGGATGCGGAAGGTCCCGAACTGTTGCAGAGATTCACGTGTGATCTGCCAGTGGTTCGATCTCATCCGCACGCTCTGACGCTCGCATTCGAATACTTGCCTGGTCTGTCCGGGATACGTGATGTAGTGCGCGGGCATCTTCTCGATGTTGCTGCAGGCATCGTTGATGGCACCGACCAGTCGCGGAGCCACCTTGTTGTCGAAATGCGCGCCGATGCGCAGGTCGTAGGTGGACAGGTCCTGCAGGCTGTAGAAGTGATCGGGCTTCGCCCAGCCATAGCCGCGTTGTGTCTCGTGATCTGCCGTGGGCGTCTGGATCAGGTTGTGTTGGAACACCAGCGGCATGTAGGTGCGCAACCAGTAGAGCCCCACCAGCCCGAACGGCACCTCGACCCAGTCGTCATTGCGCCGTGTCACCATGCCGGGCGCGCCTTCCGCGATGCGGATCAGCACACGCAGCAGGCCGAGCTTGTAGGAGGCGGACTTGTTGTCGTTGACGATGATGTGGCGCAGCAAGGGCAGGCTGCCCGTCCCATCATCCGCCAGCCTCAACACCACACAATCCCATCCCACCTCCCCTCGCGTCACATCGGCCTGGTCGCGACACTCGCGTGTCAGCATCAGGGCGCGGTCGCGAGCGTGCTGGATCAGCGCGTCCGTCTCCACCGCATGAAACCTCTCCTCCGCATCCGGTCCCTTGCGCAGCGTCACCACCAGCAGGCCGCCGGGGGCGAGCAGGTCGCTGACGAGGCGCATGGCGCGGGCGTGCTGGGTGGGCGGCAGGTGCATCCACACGGCGCTGATCAGGATGAGCTGGAAGCGGATGTCGAGGGCGCGCAGGCGCTGGAGGTCGGGCAGGCTGTCGTCCAGCCACGTCACGCTGCCTCGCGTGGGGGCGGGGAGCGCCTGGGCGCGGCTGTGCAGTTCGGCATTGGGCTCGACGGCGGTCACGTCCCAGCCCTGGGCGGCCAGCCAGCGGGCGTCGCGTCCCGAGCCGGCGCCGATGTCGCAGGCCAGCCCGGGCTGCGCGGGCAGCAGGTCGAGCCAGCAGCGGTGCACCTGCTCGGGCGGCAGCGACTGATAGCGCTGGAAGAGGGCGTCCGCGTTGCGCGTGTAGTAGTCCATGGCTGGGGTTCCGTCCACCTTTTCCCGGAGTGTTCAGGAAACCCTGCGCGAAAGTCAACCAAGCCCTCCCCACGGTGGCAGCCAGCCCCGCGCCTGGCTTAGCATGTCCGCACGCTCCGTCGGCGCGCTTGCCGCCGGTTCGCCCAAAGAGAGCCCCCCATGAGTCCACGCGCCGCTCCGCAGTATTCGCCCGCCGAGGAACGCCTGAACATCGGCTCGCACGCGCTGGGCTTCGTGCTCAGCGTCGTGGCGCTGCTGGCTCTGCTGGGCAAGGCGCTGGCCAATGGTTCGTGGCTGGCGGTGGTGAGTGTCGGGCTGTTCGGCCTGAGTCTGGTGACGCTCTACGGCGTCTCGACGCTCTACCACCGCACGCCGCCCTCGCCGCTGCGGGCGCGCCTGCGCATCGCCGATCACGCGGCCATCTATGGGCTGATAGCGGGCACTTACACGCCGTTCTGTCTGCTGGT
The DNA here is from genome assembly GCA_023256835.1 of Pseudomonadales bacterium. GTDB lineage: Bacteria > Pseudomonadota > Gammaproteobacteria > Pseudomonadales > Pseudohongiellaceae > UBA5078. The sequence continues at coordinate 1,641 of JALREE010000151.1, forward strand.
GCTGCCGGCGCCGGTGGGCTGGCTGATCTTCGCGGTGTCCTGGTCATTGGCGCTGCTGGGCATCGTGCTCAAGCTGTTCTTCACCGGCCGCTTCGGCCTGTTCTCCACACTGCTCTACCTGGCCATGGGCTGGATGATCGTGTTTGCCTTCGAACCGCTGGTGACGTCCATCTCGGCGGCCGGGCTGCGCTGGCTGGTGGCGGGCGGCGTGGCCTACTCGGCGGGCGCGCTGCTCTACAGCATTCGCGCGCTGCCCTTCAATCACGCGCTGTTCCATGGCTTCGTGCTGGTGGGCAGCGGGTGCCATGTCGTGGCGGTGCTCTGGCACATCCCGCTGCCCTGAGCGGCGTGATGGGGCGGTCAGCCGCCCGCCGTTGCGGGCCTGGACCGCGCCGCCGTTGACATCCCCCGCCCGTTAGGGCGCAATCGCCAGGGCCATCCCCCTTTACGCCTCCCGGAGAACAACATGAAAAAAGTCGGTGTCCTGCTTGCCCCCCTGTTCCTTGCCAGCTCGTTCGCGCTGGCCCAGAGCGCTCCGGCGCCTGCGGCCGCCCCTGCCGCCCCGCCGGCGCCCTGTGGTCCGGCCGGCCAGTTGAGTGCCGAGCTGGCCACCAATGTCGCGGCCGACGCGCGCTGCTTCGAGCTGCGCATGTACACCGCGCAGCCGGTGGACGAAGCCCCCAGCATCAACACCCTGCACCAGCGTTTCCGCGAGGCCGAGATCGGCATCTTCCAGCGTCTGGGCGCCGAGATCGTGGCGGTGTGGCAGCGCATGGACGACCCGAACACGCTGGTGTGGATGCTGGCCTACCGCGACCGCGCGCACCGCGACGAAGTCTGGACGGCCTTCCGCACCGACCCGGAGTGGGTGGCGCTGCTGGAGAAGTACCCGGTGCCCTTGCAGGTGCAGTCCTACATGCTGAGCACGACGGATTACTCGCCGCTGAAGTGAGGACGTCCCCCTTGTCGTGTTCTACGC
>JALREE010000250.1 GCA_023256835.1 Pseudomonadales bacterium
CTGGCCACCTCTGTTGCGCCACCACGATCAAGGCGTGTGCCTGAGACTGGCGCTTGCACGGGCAATAGGGCTGCTTGCGGGCTGGGCACACCGGCCGGCGTCAAAATCTGCAGCACTGAGCGCGGCGTGGCCTCTCTCGACACAGGTTCGGGGCTGCTCACGCGGCTGGCCACCTCTGTTGCGCCACCACGATCAAGGCGTGTGCCTGAGACTGGCGCTTGCACGGGCAATGGGGCTGCTTGCGGGCTGGGCACACCGGCCGGCGTCAAAATCTGCACCGCTGAGCGCGGCGTGGCCTCTCTCGACAGAGGTTCGGGGCTGCTCATGCTGCTGGCGACCACTGCGGGCACAGACAGGTCAGCCGCCGCTGACGCCAAAGCCGGGGCCAAGGGCTGCGCTGCCACTGACTCTCCAGCCTGCGCAGGGCCTGTGGCCGCAGGCGTGGCGATGACGCCTTGCTCACGCGTTACCGCAGGCATCATCGGAATCGACTCGTCGGGGGCCTGCGCTGCAGCCCTCAAGCTGAGCGAGATTGGCGCGGCTGACGAGCTTGTGCGCGCAGCGATGTCACCACGCGGAGTGGGGTTTAGAGCCTGCTGGCTGCCTGGCGCCGCGGGAATTGCCTCGGGCGCCACGTCACGTGGCTGTGATCGCAGAGATGTCGGGCGGACGATGGTCGAATCAAATACGGGCTCGGCGGAAGGCACGGCTGAGTGCTCGGTCGCAGCGGACATCGTCCGCGCGAAGGCAGGATTCACGCCTGCCGTGCCGGGCGCGCTGGGCCTCTGATCAGGAGCGACGCTCCGCGTCTGTCCGGCACGCAGCGCTGCTGATGTCTCCACCGGTCGCAGCAGCGCGGCGACGTCTGCTCGCTGTCGCAGGACCATGTCTGCGCTGGGTTCGGAGGTCCGGGCTGACGCCGCCATTAATGCCGGAGCCGCCGCGTGACTGACCGAAACGCCCCGCCGCGGCGTCTGAGCCGAGGGTGACATATCGGATGAGTGCTGAGTCTGCGCTGCTTGAATCACTGCCAGGGGAAGCTCGGTGCTTGGACGCTGCATCACGGGTGGGGGCATCTCCGGGACGGTATCTCTGGTGGCGATCCCCGGTTGTCCGCCCTGCGTCACAGCGTCAGCTACCGGCTCCAACAGCACCTCGCTCGCGACTGACTGCGCCAACTCACGTCGCGGCGCCGTATTGACTCGGGTCGTGAGAATGGTGCGGCCGTTGAGCAGCCTCACGGTCTCGAAAAAGGCTGCCTCCTGCCCACTGCTGCCAGGCGAAACCGCTGCATCGCTCGACAGGCCCTGCTCTACAGGCAGTACCGCCGAATCCGGCGCCAACATGCCGCTTTCGCTGTAAGTGGCAAGCGTAGCGGCAAGCTGCGGGTCGTCGATTTCCTGCAGCGCTGCTTCAAACAGGGCGGGAAATGTCAGTAGGCCCGCTGGCGCAGCAGCGGGCGCTCCAGCAAGCGCAGGGCCCGTCGCGTCTGGGGCACTGATCCGGCTGATGATGGAGGCAATATTGAATTCAGGCTGAATTTTCATAGTCAGTTGCGTGATGTCCAAGGTCAAGTCGAGCCTCGAGTTCAGGTTCGTTCCCCAAGGTATTAGCAAGATGCAGGCCAGCTTTGTTCAGTCCCCCACGCGGCGCGTGAAATTGAAATGGCCGAGGCACAGTTCGTCGAGCTGTCGCTCCTCGTGGCGCTGCGCCTCGGTAGCAGCGCGCGACTGCGCCCGGACGCGCAGCTTGCTGTACTTCTGGATCTCGGCGGCATGCTCACGCAGGCTACGACGGGTGGCGTCCAACGTAAGTTGCAGATTCCCGGCATCCTGAAACAACTTTTCCCGCATTCGATGCAATTGCAGCTGGTAGGCACGAGCCTGCAGCGGTGAACGCTCGCGCTCGGCTTCATACTCCTGCAGCAAGGACTCGACATACTGGATCCTTTCGCTAAGGTGGGCCTGTTGCTGCGTCATCATTTCGAGTCGTTGCAACACTGCCGACGAGCGAGCGGTTTCGCGTCGGATCAGTACATCCCAGACCTGGTCACTCATACGCTTTCTCCCAACAGCTCCTGCAGCAGGCGCCAGGAGTCACGCAAGGTGAAGCTCTCCTCGTCATTTTGTTGCAGGAATTTGACAATTTTAGGGTGCAGTTTGATCGCCTGATCCAGCTCGGCATTGGTGTTGGCGTCGTAGGCACCGACCTGGATGAAGTCTTCTTTCTCGCGGTACAAGGACCACAGCCGGCGCAGTCTCTGCGCCTGCAGCACACGGCGCGGTTCAAGGAGGCTGTTGGCCACGCGCGAGATGGAGCCGCTGAGGTCGATCGCGGGGTAATGGGCGGCATCGGCAAGTTGGCGGCTGAGCATGATCTGGCCATCCAGGGAGGCGCGACAGATGTCGACAATCGGATCATTGCGGTCATCGCCCTCGGCCAGCACCGTGTAGAAACTGGTGATCGAACCATGACCCCCGCGGCCTACCCCAGGACGTTCAATCAACTGTGGGAACAGACTGAACACGGATGGCGGATAGCCTTTGGAGGTAGGGGGCTCTCCCATGGCCAGTCCGATTTCGCGCTGGGCGTGGGCCACCCGCGTCAAACTGTCCAGCAGCAGCAGTACATGGCGGCCCTGATCACGAAAGTCCTCGCTGACCAGGTGCGCGAGCTTGGCTGCCTTGAGTCGGGCGACCGGCGAGGAATTGGCCGGCGCGGCAATGACGACGGCACGTGCCATGCCTTCGGCACCGAGAATGTTCTGAATGAAATCCTGCACCTCGCGACCGCGCTCCCCGATCATGCCAATGACCACGACATCCGCGGCCGTGTGCCGGGTCAACATGCCCAGCAGCATGCTCTTGCCCACGCCGGAGCCAGCCATCAGGCCGATGCGCTGACCACGCCCGATCGTCAAGGCGGTGTTGATGGCCTTGATACCGGTGTCCAGCACACTGTTGATTGGCGGTCGTTCCATGGGGTTGATCGGGATACCGTCCAGGTGCGCCTGGCGCTCATAGGGCACGGGCTCGGCGCGATCCAGCGGATTGCCGAAGCCGTCGATCACCCGACCTACCAGCGCATTGCTGAGCCGGCCCAGGGATTGTCTGGCTGTGACGTGGACACGGTCCCCCGGACCAAGGCCAGCGGTACCGCCATAGGGCATCAGGATGAGTTTCTGGTCAGAGAACCCAATGACGTCGGCCTCAATGCAGCTCTCCGAGGCCAGCGCCGCGATGGCACATTGCGCGCCTATGGGTGCGATCAGCCCCTCGGCTTCGATGGTGGTGCCGGAGACCCGACTGACCTGGCCGCAGACATCCAGCGGCAAGGGCCGCACGGCTCTTTGCGCGGCGAGCAGGCTGGCGGTGAGTTGCGGCCGCAGCTCCCCCAGTTGGTCCATGCGCACGGCCGTCATAAGTCTTGTGCCTCGTGGTCGCGATTGCCAAGCAAGGCCTGCGCGGCAGAATGTGAGCGCGTGAGTTCGTCGCAAAGCGTGGCACTCACTCGGCGCAACTGCGCTTCGACCTGCTGGGTGATCCGCGTGGCGCCCATGCTGATATCGATATCGCCACGCTCCAGGGCCTCGTCGCGCTCCAGCCGGATACCTTCCAGCGAGGCGAAGCGTGGCTGCAGCAGACTGAAGTCAGTCGGGCTCAGGCGCACCTGCACCAGGCCATCGCCGTGACTGCGAACTTCCGTGATGCAGGTATGGACCAGTCTCTGCAGCCAGTCCGCATCGGTATGCAGTTCGGCGCGCACGATCTGCACGGCCATGAAACGGGCGAGCTCGATCAGCTCGTGTTGAAAGTCGAGGAAATCGACACGGGCGGCAGCCAGCGAGTCGAGCATCGTGCCCAGCCGCTCTTCCAGCGCCCGCTGGCGCTCCTGGGCAGCCCCGGCCGACCACTGTTTGCCCAGTTCGAAGGCCTGCTGTCGGATCTCATCCAACGCTTCCTCGCTCAGTTCCCGAGCGGGCTCAGCCGCCGCGGGGGCAGGATCACCCTGCATTTGAGTGGCTGCGGGAACGGGTGTGGTCTCGATGGCGGTCGCATCGGCCATGGCGGCGGGCGGGATGTCAGCATCGAGCGGGACGGCCTCGTCCACACGAGGCGCAACCCACGGGACGAAGCGCGAGGGCGTCGC
>JALREE010000328.1 GCA_023256835.1 Pseudomonadales bacterium
AGGCTCCTACGTGCAGCACCTATATCAAATAATTTTGATATAGCTTAGAGCCCTTGCTATAGTCTGCGCCCAGGCCCGATTCCCAGGACATGCCGTGAGCGCCACCGCCCTTCTCAAGCCGCACAGCCCCAGTGCCGACGATGCCGATCAGCTCACCCTGGTCTGCAAGGCGCTGGCAGACGGTCTGCGGCTGGAGATCCTGCGTCTGCTGCGCACCAGTTCCTTCGGGGTGCTGGAGATCTGCCACATCCTGGACATCCGCCAGTCGGCACTCAGCCATCACCTGAAGATTCTGGCAACGGCCGGGCTGGCGAGCACGCGGCGCGAGGGCAACATCATCTTCTACCGCCGGCCGCTGCTCAGCGCAGACGACCCGCTGCTTGCCTTCAAGAAAAGCGCTTTCGAGGCCATCGACCGGGTGCCCCTGGGCCCCGCGCTGCTCGAACGCCTCAATCGCGTGCAGCAGGAGCGCTCGGAGCAGTCGCTGCAGTTCTTCACCCGCCATGCCGACAAGTTCCGCGAGAAGCAGGGGCTGGTGGCCGAACATGCCCAGTACACCAGCAATCTGCTGGACCTGCTGCGCGAGCTGGACCTGCGGCCCGAGCACCGGGTGATGGAAGTGGGGCCTGGCGAAGGTGAGTTGCTGGCCCTGCTGGCCGGCCAGTTCCAGCACGTGCTGGCCCTGGACAACGCCGCCGAGATGCTCAACCGCGCACGCAGCACTGTCGCCGCCGAAGGCCTGGACAACGTGCACTTCATTCTGGGCGACACGCACAAGGCGCTGGAACTCGATGTGCGCTGCAACTTGATGCTGTTCGACATGGTGCTGCACCACCTGCCGTCACCCCGCGAAGCCTTTCAGCACGCCCAGGCCCTGCTGAACGAGGGTGGCATGCTGCTGATTGTCGACCTGTGCCGCCACGACCAGGACTGGGTGCGCGAGTCCTGCGGCGATCTGTGGCTCGGCTTCGACCCGGATGAGCTGAACGCCTGGGCACTGCAGGCCGCCCTGCAAGTAGGCCCCAGCGTCTATCTCGGCCTGCGCAATGGTTTCCAGATTCAGATGGGCGTGTTCCAGAAACCCGCCATCCGCACCACCGCTTCACCCCAGACAACACACTCCAATCACTCATGAGCAGAAAAGGAAAACACTATGGCCACCTCTCTCTTCACCTCTGAATCCGTCTCCGAAGGACATCCGGACAAGATGGCAGACCAGATCTCCGACGGCGTGCTGGACGCGATTCTGCGCCAGGACCCGAAGGCCCGCGTGGCCTGCGAGACGCTGATCAAGACCGGCATGGTTGTGGTGGCCGGCGAAGTCACCACCTCCGCGTGGGTGGACATCGAGGAACTGGTGCGCAAGATCGTCTGCGACATCGGCTACGACCATTCCGACAAGGGCTTTGACGGCCACTCCTGCGCCGTGCTCAACGCCATCGGCAAGCAGTCCCCGGACATCTCCCAGGGCGTGGATGACACCCCCGACCACGAGCAGGGCGCCGGCGACCAGGGCCTGATGTTCGGTTACGCCAGCAACGAGACCGACGTGCTGATGCCGGCACCGATCACCTATTCCCACCGCCTCGTGCAGCGCCAGGCCGAAGTGCGCAAGAACGGCACGCTGCCGTGGCTGCGTCCGGACGCCAAGAGCCAGATCACCTTCCGTTACGAGAACGGCAAGCCCGTCGCCGTGGACGCCGTGGTGCTCTCCACCCAGCACAGCACGGACATCGCCCAGGGCCCGCTGCAGGAAGCGGTGATGGAAGAGATCATCAAGCACGTGCTGCCGGCGCAGTGGCTGGACAAGCACACCAAGTACTTCATCAACCCGACCGGGCGCTTCGTCATCGGCGGCCCCTTCGGTGATTGTGGACTGACCGGTCGCAAGATCATCGTTGACTCCTACGGCGGCATGGCCCGTCATGGCGGCGGGGCCTTCTCCGGCAAGGACCCGTCCAAGGTGGACCGCTCCGCTGCCTATGTGGCGCGCTATGTGGCGAAGAACATCGTGGCCGCCGGCATTGCGGATCGCTGCGAGATCCAGGTGTCCTACGCCATCGGTGTGGCCGAGCCCACTTCCATCAGCGTGGAGACTTTCGGCACCGGCAGGATCTCCGAAGAGCGCATCGTCACCCTGGTGCGCGAGTTCTTCGAGCTGCGTCCGAAGGGCCTGATCCGCATGCTGGATCTGCTGCGCCCGATCTATCTGCCCACAGCTG
>JALREE010000340.1 GCA_023256835.1 Pseudomonadales bacterium
CTGCAGAAGATCATGGTCTTGTTCTGCTTGCGGAACTCGTTCATGCGCTCCACGCACTTCTTCTGGAACGCGATGTCGCCCACCGACAGGGCCTCGTCGATCACCAGCACATCGGGGCGCACCATGGTGGCGATGGAAAACGCCAGGCGCACATACATGCCAGAGGAATAGGTCTTCACCGGCCGGTCGATGAAATCGCCGAGCTCCGAGAACTCGATGATCTCGCGCTCCATCTCGGCGATGTCGTCATCGGGCACGCCCAGCAGGGCGGCGTTCAGGTAAATGTTGCGGCGCCCGGTGAATTCCGGATGAAAGCCCGCACCCAGCTCCAGCAGCGCCGCCACCTGGCCCTTTATGCGAATGCTGCCGCTTGTGGGCTGCAGGGTGCCCACCAGCAGTTTCATCAGCGTGGACTTGCCGGCGCCGTTGTCACCGATGATGCCCAGACTGCGGCCTTCCATCACGGAGAAGGAAATGTCCTGCAGCACATGGAAGAGCTTGTGGCGCGGCTGGCGCAGCAGCAGTTCCAGCAGGCGGTCCTGCGGGCGGTTGTAGATGCGGAAATCCTTGTGCAGGTTCTCGACCGAGATGCTGTACATGGCGCGTCCTCCTTACAACACGTCGCCGAAGGCGTGACGGATGCGCATGAACAGCCAGCCTCCGAACAGATAGGTGGCCAGGGACACGGGCACGATGACCTGCAGGCTGCCGAAGGAGAAGCTGTCCAGCAGGATCAGCTCACGGTACATCTGCACGAAGCTGTGCATGGGGTTCAGGATCAGCAGTGGCTGCCAGTCCTGGGGAATCAGGGACACCGGGTAGACGATCGGCGTCAGGAAGAACCAGGTGGTCAGCACCAGCGCCACGATCTGCTGCACGTCGCGCAGGAACACGCACAGCGCCGACAGGATGGCCACCAGGCCCATGGTGAACAGAAACTGCAGGAAGAACACCACGGGCAACCAGAGCCACAGCAGAGACAAGTAACCCTGTACGGCCAGATACAGCAGGAACAGCCCGAGGGCGATGCCGTGCACCATGTAGGGCACCAGCGTGCCGACAGCCGGGATGATCTGCACGGGGAACATCACCTTGGTGATCAGCGGCGCCCGCTCCAGCAGCAGGGTGCTGGCCCGGCCCACGGCGTCGGCGAAGGCGAACCAGGGCAGATAGCCCATCATCATGAACACCACGAAGGGCGTGCCGTCATACTCGGCCGGCATGGGGGCGCGGAACACCACGCTGAACACGAAGGAGTAGATCAGGATATTGACCACGGGCGTGACGAACAGCCACAGCTTGCCGCCCAGCGAGCCGGCGAACTGGCCGGTGAAATCCTGGCGCACGAAATTGTGAAACAGGCGGTAGTGGGTGAACGGAGCGCGCACCCACGCGCTGAGCAGAGAGAAGAGCATTCTGGGCAATCAATTCCTTTGAGGTCAGTCCTGCGGTTCCACCAGCCAGGTGCCGACATCCAGCAGGTCCTCGGCAGTTAAGCTGCCAGCCTCACGTTTTAACACAAGAGAGTAGCGAATGTGATCGTAGCGCGCCCGCTGCAGGTCGCGTTCCGCGCTGAAGCGGTCGCGCAGGGCATTCAGCACATCCACGCTGGTGACGGTGCCCAACTCAAAGCCGCGTTGCCTCGCGCTATAAGACAGCGCGGTGGATTCCGCAAGTCGCTCGGCAGCCTGAACTCGCAGAGCTGCTGATTGCATCTGCAGATAGGCTGTGCGTGTGCTCTCGACAATCTGCAAGGTTGTCTGGCGTAGTTCATTTTCCGCGATGCTGTGCAGAGCGCGCGCTTCGGCGACTTGTGCGCGATTGCTGCCGCCCGCAAACAGTGGGATCTGCACGTCGACGCCGATGTAGTCGGTTTCTGTGCGGGGATTGCGGAAGTTGTCGTAGCCAAGATCGGAGATCTGCTTCTGCGCGATCAAGGTGACGCGAGGCATGTAAGCGCCTTGTCGTTGCGCGATGGCCTTGTCAGCCGCGTCTACAGCATACTCGCGTGCTCTGACTTGCGGATTGGACTGACTTGCCAGGGCCAGCCACGACTCTAAGCTTTCTTGAGGTGCAGCAACGTCGTAACCGGGATCCAGCTGGTAGAGGTCACCCACACCGACGCCGGTAAGTGCGCGCAGCTCCTCGCGGGCTAGGGTCAGCTGACTCTCGATATCCAGTTGCTGAGATTGTGCAAAGGCAAGTCTTGCCTGAGCGTCGTAGAGGTCGGTGACCTGAACCTGTTGCAGCTGGTGCAGCTGCTCGACCATCCTTGCCTGTCTGTTCACCGCCTCGAATTCAGCGGCCGCGGAACGCAAGGCGTCCTGCGCCTGCAACACATTGAAATACTTCTCGGCCACATCAGTCAGCAACCCAGCCAGGGTCGCGTAATACTCCGCTTCTGCCAGGTCCTCAAGAATTGCTGCTTGTTTGCGCGCATTAAAGGACTGCCAGTTAAAAAGTACCTGGGTCAGCTGAAGAGACGAGCGTTCGCCCGGATAGTTGGCAACAGTGCCCAGAGACTCCTGGGTGTTGTCTGATCGGCTGGCGTTGGCATTGATTTGCGGCAACAACTGGCCTGTCGCTGCCTTGCGCCGCTGAGTTCCTACTTGCCAGCGCTCTTCCGCGATACGCAGCAAGGGGCTGTAGTCGATAGCTGCAGTGAGGAAATCCTCCAGCGTACTGCCCTGGACGATGACTGTACTGGTGCTGTTGAGCGCTGATTCAGCAGCAATGACTCGCCCCGGGGCCAGGCCGATACACAAGATGAGCCCCAGGCCAACAGTGCCGATCGAAGTGAGTTTCATAGGCGTCAGTCTTCGCGCAAGGCGCGTGCGAGGGCGTTAGAGAAAGGCTTCATGACGTATTGCAGGAAAGTCCGTGAGCCCGACGCAATGAAAACTTCAGCAGGCATGCCCGGTACCAGCGCCAGCTCGCCAAGTTGCTTCATCCCTTCCTCGGTCACTGCAACCCTGGCCAGGTAAAAGGGCATACCCGTGGTTTGATCAGCCATAGCATCGGCAGATACGCCCAGCACGGTGCCGAATATAGTCGGCACGCTGCTGCTGAAACTAGAGAACCGAATGGTAGCGCTTTGGCCTACTGCCACCCGATCAATGTCGGCCACGGAAACCCTGGCTTCAATGATCAATTCGTCGCTCTGTGGAACGACCTCCGCAATGGGGGCCCCTGGTCCTATCACGCCGCCGACGGTGTGGTACTGCATGCCCGCCACAACGCCGCCGACCGGCGCACGAATAACTGTGCGCGACAGGATGTCATCCAGCGCGATCATGCGCTCGCGAGCATCTTTCAGCCGCGTCTGCGTTTCGCTGAGCATGGACGCCACCTCGGAGCGCCACTCATTGTCTATCTGCAGGATCTGCAATTGCGTCTCCCCGATCTGCATTTCTGTGGCGGAGGTGGTTGCGATGAGTTCGGCGGCCTCTCCTTGGTAGACGGCAAGATTGCGTTCCAGCTCTCGCAGACGCAATTTGTCAGAAAAACCCTCCTCAAGGAGTACCTGTACATCGGCCAGTTCAGCGGAAAAGGATACCGCAAGTGCCTCCTTGCTTTGACGCATGGCCTCCAGACCCGACAGGCGCGAACGCAACTGCTCGATGCGCTGCTCGAGCACTGCGCGGCTGCCTTCCATCGTGGCCCTGCGGGTGGTGAAGACATGCCGCTGAGCTTCCATTTCCTGCCGAGCGCTGACCCCTGCGGTTGTCAGATTAGCCGGAAACTGAATCTCTGCTGCGCCGTCTCGCTCCGCAAGCAGACGAGCCTCCAGTGCGGTCAGTGCAATCAACTGGGCGTTGTTGATTTCACGCTGGGCCAGTGCCTGCGTATCGTCGAGCACTAGCAGGACGTCGTCAGCGGCTACGTGATCGCCATTTTGCACGCGTATCTCTCGGACAATTCCGCCTTCCAGGTGCTGAATCAGTTTCTTGTACGAGCGCACTGTTACGGCCCCAGGCGCATGGGCTGCCCCTTCGATAGGCGCAAGTGTGGACCAAAGTCCGAAGCCGCCAAAAACTATCAGCAGCATGAGTGTGCCGATGCGGCGGGGCTGTTCGAGACTGGTTTCCAGCTCGCCGTCATAGACGGAGCCGACCGCCTGCGATGTTGTCTGCAGGGTGGGAAGATTCTCAGGTTTTCGAGTGTTTTCTGTCACTTTGTCGGTCTCGCATCCAATGGACGTCCAGTAGGGTAAAGGGGGGTCAACCCGGCGCCGCTTTACGGGCCTCAGCTTGAGGAACAAGTGCAGCAAGAACCTGATCTCGTGTGCCGAAATTGACGGGCAGCCCTTCCTTGAGCACCAGTATTTTGTCGACACCCATCAGCACCATTGTGCGGTGCGTTATCACGATGACTGTACAACCCTGTGCCTTCGCTCGCTGCAGTGCAGCCACCAGCTCGCGTTCGCCCTGATCGTCCAGGTTGGAGTTCGGTTCATCCAGAATAAGCAGGCGGGGCTGGCCGTATAGAGCGCGCGCGAGGCCGATGCGCTGACGCTGCCCTCCTGAGAGAATGCCGCCGCTACCGCCGATCGGGGTGTCATAGCCTTGGGGCAGGCGCAATACCAGCTCGTGAACCCCAGCCATCTGCGCGGCGGCCACAATTTTCTCGGCGTCACGATCGCCGAAACGGCAGATGTTGTCGGCGATGGCGCCATCGAACAACTCGATATCTTGCGGCAAATAGCCAATGTGCGGGCCGAGCTTTAGTCGATCCCAGGCAAAGATGTCCGCTCCGTCAAGGCGAACTTTCCCGCCGCCTGTAGGCCACAGCCCCAATAGGGCTCTAGCCAGTGTCGATTTACCTGATGCGCTTGGCCCGATGATGCCGAGCGACTCGCCCGCCTTGAGTTCGAAGGAGACGCCTTTGACTACTGGCGCCTTCGCGCCAGGAGGTGTGACGAATATCTGTTCGACATAAAGGTTGCCATGTGGGGCTGGAAGACTCATGGTCTCAGCTTCAGAAGGGACTCTCTCGAGCAACTGGCCAAGTCGATCGTACTGAGCGCGTGCCAGAGAAAACCCTTTCCAAGTTCCGACCAGCATATCGATCGGTGCCAAAGCTCGGCCGAGCAGCAGAGAGCCAGCGATCATCATGCCGGGAGAAATTTCCTGACGCAGTGCCAGTAGCGCTCCCAGGCCCAGAATCAGGGACTGGGTAATCACACGGAATGACTTGGAAAGTGTGCTGAGGATGCCGGCCAGACGACTGGCGCTGGTTTGCAGCTGCAAAACCTTGTCCGCACGAACCTGCTGGCGGCGGCGGATATTGTCGATCATTCCCATGGCCGATATGACCTCGACATTTCGCATGCTGCCGTTGATCTGACCAAGCACCCAGTTCGCCTCTGTGTTGGCATCCTTCAACTTGCTGGTGGTGACTTTTTCGGTAGTCCATGCCAGGCCGACCATCACTATGCCGGCCACAATTGCGGTGATGCCAAACAGGGGATGAAAGAGAAACATCACGAGGACATAAATCGGAAACCATGGTGCATCAAAGAATGCAAAGAGGCCATTGCCTGTCATGAACTGGCGCAACTGTGACAAGTCGTTGCTTGGCTGCGAACCATTAGCTGCGCCTCCTGTGTAAAGCGCCTGTTTGAACGAGGCATCGAAAATCCGGTCTCGCAGGTTCTGTTCAATCTTGTTGCCGGCACTGACTAGAATCATCGAGCGGACCCATTCGAAGCCACCGGAAGCGGACATCAGGAACACCATGATCAAGGTAAGCATTGCCAGCGTCGACTGACTGCCACTGGTGACCACCCGGTCATAAACCAGCATCATGTACATGATCGGCACCAGCATCAGGATATTGATTGCAGCACTGTAAATGCCTGCGAGGATGAAATATTGCCTGACGGCCTTGAAGCCCTCGCGCAATTCTGGGTAAGGGCTATTGGACTTGGTCTGATTCATGGTGTTTCGGCTGCTTGTTGTTCGGATTGTATGTAGTTGGGTAAAGGTTGGTGCATTTCAAGTCTGCCTTCGCTCTTCGCCTGCGCCTCGCAGTTTTCTGCTGCGACCGATGCGTGTCACAGGGATTGCCCGCCCTGAGCCAACTCCCGCAAAGCGCGCGGGTTGCTGATCTGCAGTGTGCCTGCACCATCGCGTCTGACGATCTGACGAGTCTGCAAGGCTTGGAAAACCCGCGTCACTGTCTCGCGGCTCAGGTTCAGCATGATTGCGATTTCCATGTGCGTCGGCGGGTTCTGAATGACCACCGGCTCCACCTCTGCGTCCTTGATCAGCATCCACAATTGGCAACATACACGCTGGCCGATGTCGGGCAATCCCAGCAGCGAGCGCTGTCGTGTCAGCTGCCGCAGCCGGAATGCCAGCCGCTCTGTCATGACCCGAAACAGATGCGGATGAGTCAGCATGATTGCGCGCAGACTCGCCATCGGCACCATCACAGTCACCACGGCGGTGAGCGCAATCACGAATTCAGGCTGAGGGCCGTTGTCAAACAGTCCCACTTCGCCGCAAAAATCGCCAGGCTCCACGAAATACAGACCCACTTCTCTGCCGTCAATGGTGAAATCGACGCCTTGCAGTCTTCCCTCAAAAAGAAAGCACACGCACTCCTCTTGGCCGCCTGCGTTCATGACAACTCCGCGACGCGCGAACTTGCGCAGACTTGTGAGTGCGGCCAACTGAGTCAGAATCTCGTGCGGCAAAGGCTTGAGGACAGGGAATGTGCTTAACAGCTCTGGGGTTACCACGGTTGTTGTAAAGTCCCTGAAGGCTGGTTTCAGCGGTGCGGGGGCATTATAAGAGCTTGACCTTCAATAGCAAACGCCGGGAAATATCATCCGTGTGACTCGGGTCACATGACTTGCACTTGGCATCGATTATCTTGCCTTCAGTGAAATAGCGCCAGTAACCCGCTTGCGGAATCTGGCTGGGAAACCGCCGTGAAAACTCTCCTTCAATCGCTCGTCCTTGGAATATACATCTCTCTCTCATGCGCCACTGCTATTGCGCAGGAAGCGGCAACAGCGGGCGTCGTGAGTCTGGTGCTGGGTAAGGCCTGGCTGCATTCTGCTGACAGCGCGCGACAGCCCCTGCATGCGGGGACCGTGGTGCGTGTCAATGACCGTATTTCCACAGACTCGAACGGTCATGTGCATATTCGGTTTATCGATGAGGCGCTACTTAGCGTGCGCCCTGACAGCGAGCTCGAAATTCAGCGTTACGATTTTAATCGCAATGATCCAGCGAGCGTGTCCATTAAACTCAACCTGGTGGAAGGTGTGACTCGCAGTATTTCAGGCGAGGGCGCCCATGTGAATCGCGAACGTTTCCGACTCAACACCCCTATCGCAGCAATCGGCGTTCGCGGTACGGATTTCGCAGTGAGTGCCTCTGAGGGATCGGTGCGGGCACTGGTTAACGAGGGGGCTATCGTTGTGGCCCCGTTCTCCCGCGAGTGTCTTGTGGATACCTTCGGGCCTTGTTCCGCCAATGCCGTGGAGCTGTCGCAGAGCAATCTGCAGATGGTAGCACTGGATCGCTCGCAGCCATTGCCCCGTCTACTGCCTGCCACGGACGAGCGAGGTGCGCTGAGCGGAAATCTGGTGGCTGCTGGCGAGGAGCGACTCGTCGCTGGGGACAAGGCTGCAGGTACAGAGGTGTATCTGGAGACGGTCACCTCCCGTCGGGTCACGGATGTGGCGAATAACGTGGTTGCTACGCCAGTGTTGCGTCCGCAGGCGCCCGTGACACCTCCAGTGCCAAAGCCTGTCGACTTCACGCCAGTGACCTCGCTGGGATCGACGGAGGTGTTTTCGCGAAACCTGGTTTGGGGGCGTTGGAATGGTCGGGAAGGCATGGGAGCTCAGGAGCGGCTTACCCAGAGCTATGCGCAGGCGAGTCAAGGTCGTGACATCACTGTGGGCAACGACGATTACGGGTTGTTTCGGGACGGCAAGGGCAGCACGCAGATCAAGCCAGAGCATACGGTAGTCAGTTTTGCTCTGCAGAGCGCCCAAGCCTTCTATCATTCTGGCTCTGGAGTACTTGCGCTTCAGGTGAATGGTGGCAGCCTGCGTATCGACTTCAATGAGCGTCGCTTTGCCACCGAGCTTGGTCTTAGCCATGCCAGCACCGGCGTCATAATGTTTACTGCTGCGGGCCGAATTTTTGATGCTGGTAATTTTTATGACAATTCTGAAACTCAAGCCATGGCCGGTGCCGTCAGCCTCACGGGCTCTGAGGCCGGCTATTTCTTCGAAAAGCAGTTGGACTCTGGTGCAAGCGTGAAGGGTCTGACCCTCTGGGATGCGCAGTGATGTCTGCAACGCGCGGCAGCGCCTTTCATCAGAGTCGTGCAATCAGATATTTGCTCGGTCTGTTGCCTGCCAAGGCGCGACTCTTGCTGCTCGCATTGGCCGGGCTTCTGACGTGCGCCCTGCTAACGGTGTTCGCGCCGGCGTTGACCGCTCTGGAGGAGAGCCTGGGTGCCTTGGGCTGGACGCTTCACCCTGACCTCAGCGTCGAGGAGCGCATCACCATCGTTGCAATCGACGAGAAGAGCATTGCTCAGGAAGGCCCATGGCCTTGGCGCAGAGAGACAATGGCACGGCTGGTTACGGCGCTCACCGACGCAGGAGTACAACTGCAGCTTCACGACATTGTTTATCCCGAGGCTCAGGCGGGTGATGAGCAGTTTCTAGCTGCACTGCAAGCTGCTCCCGGGGTCGTGCTTGCTCAGGTGCCTGCCTTACAGCCTGGCCAGGACGTGCGAACGGGCGTCATGACGCACCCCCTGGCGGGCATTGCCTGCGATGCGGGACTGCCTGTCGCGTCAGGTTACGTCGCCAATGCCAGCGCATTCGCGTCGATTGCGACAGGGCACATCGCCCCGAGCGTCGCTGCAGATGGTGCCATTCGAGAAATCGCGGCCGCCGTGTGTCTGGACGGCCAAGCCTATCCTGCACTGCCCGTAAGCGCCTTCCTGCAGGCGATCAAGTCACCCACTTGGGGCGCGTCGATCGAGCCGGTAACGAGCTGGTTCGGGCCTGCTCAGCAGATGACGCTCCACGCCTATCCTGGTCTGCGTATTCCCTTGAATCGCGATGGCAGCCTGCGCATTTCCTATCGCAGCGCTCCAGAGGCCTATCGAGCAGTATCGGCTGCCGATGTGCTCAACGGCACCGTTGATCTGTCGATGTTGGCAAACACATGGGTTTTGGTGGGTGCGACTGCCTTCGGAATCGGGGATATCGTTCCCACCCCCTTCAGTGGCGTTACGCCTGGTGTTGAGTTGCAGGCGCGCATGTTGAGCAGTCTCCTCGACGCCGACGTGCCCTACACGCCGCGAATGGCGCCGTGGTTGCTGGCTGCCGTCTGCCTGGTATTCGCCTGCGTGCTGCTCCTTCTGGCCAGCTATCGCGAACGCCTTGCTGGTGCAGGACTCCCGGTCGCAGGACTGCTCCTGCCGTTGCTTGCGCTCACCTTGCACATTCAATGGCTTGCCGGCGGAAATGTCTGGCTGGGATGGGTAGCTCCGGCGCTCTTCGGTCTTACGGGCGCGAGTATGCTGATGCTGCTTGAGCAGGCGCGTGTGCGGCATGAGCGAAGCAGGGTATTTGGTCACTTGAACAGCTACCTGCCGGCGGATGTGGCCCATGAAATCGCCTTTAGTCTTCCCAGCTCCAGTGTCAATGCAAGGCGTAGCGATGTGACTCTGCTAAGTGCAGATCTGCGCAATTTTTCAGCCTTCAGTGAGGCACGGACGCCGGAAGAGTCTGCGGCGCTGCTGCATTTCTTCTTTGTCCGTGCCGCTGAAATTGTCGAGGCACATGGCGGCCGCATCCATGAATTCAAGGGGGATGCGCTGCTTGCCGTCTGGGATGGCCACGGTGAAGCTCCCGGCTTGCAGGCGTTGCGCGCGGCGCAGCAAATGCAGCTGGCAATCGAGCGCGACATGCTGCCGCGACATCCGCCAGCTGGACTCGAACCCCTCGCGCTTGGCATCGGCATCGAACAAGGGCCTGTGCTGGTCGGCTCTATCGGTCCTGCGCATCGACGATCCCACACCATGTTGGGTGACACGGTTACCATCACTTTGAGAATTCAGGAGATGACCGCCGAGCTCGCGCAGCCAATCCTGCTGGGCGAGTGTGTTGCGAGGCAACTCACGGGCGAGAAGCTCGAGTCCCAGGGCAGCTACCTCCTGTCAGGATTGCGCAACCCCCACGTCTTGTTCGCTCCTTTGCCCATTCCAGTTTCCGGGCGTCGTCAGCGCCCTGACGCCGCCCCCCTGTCGGTCATTACCGGCGGTCGTCGCTGAGCGTCGTGCCCCGATTTCGCTGGTTGCCAGCTTTTGTCAGCTTCACGATAATCCGCGACATTTCCATGTGGCGTCATCGGCTCAGTCCGGTCTGCTATGATCTCCGATATCGAGGCTCTATGCGCAAGACGGTCTCTGCGCTCGTATTCCTGCTGTCGTCCTCGGCGCAAGCCTGCCCGGATCTGAGTGCCTTTTATCTTGCCGAGCAAGGCCCCGCCTCCCAGTCAGCACTGGCTGCGCAGCTGGCTCCCCTCATGTCGCAATGTCTGCAGAGCGCTGAATTCTTTGCTCTTCTTGGCGCGGCGCAGATGGAGTCTGGCGACCTGACAACAGCGCTGGAGTCCCTCGAGCGGGCCTTGCTGCTGGACCCGGGCAATGGCGCGGCGCAGATTGACTATGCTCAGGCCTTATATCAGCAAGGACAATTGTTCTCGGCCCTGGACCTGAATCGGCAGATTCTGGCCCGAACCGACTTGCCTCCAGAGATCGAAGCCCTTGTGCGACAGCGGGACCAGCTGTGGCAGGCCCGCACCCGGCAAACCGCGTTTCAGCTGGACGCTCTGGTGGGCTACGACAACAATCTAAATGGTGCGCCAGACCCTTCTCAGATAGAGCTGACTCTCTCTGGCGAGCCGATCATTCTCACGCTCAATCCTGAATTTCAGGCAATAGGCGGGCGTTACCTTAATTTGCGTGGCGGTGCAACCTATCAACAGCTTGGCCCTGGGCATAGGCACAATGCTCGAGTGGACGTAAGAGGTCGTGTAAGTCAAGACAGTGGCTCCGATCTACTGCAATTGCAAAGCCGCTACGAATTTTTTCGCCCTCGACGCAGCAGCGGCTTGCTGGCTAGTGTGGCTGCCGGCCAATTGTTTTTTGGAGGCAATGCCCTCTACGCCGCGAGCGAGGCGCTATTGCGTTACGCTCGGCCTGGCCCTCGTGCCTGTGGGCGTCGCTTCGACCTCACCTTGCAGCATCAGCATTTTCACGGGCAGCGCAATCTGAATTCCCTTGAGGCAAGATTGGCGGCAGGTCTCGAATGTCAGGTGGCGGTAGCAGGAGTGGCCTCCGTGCTCGATCTGGAGCTCGGTCTGCTTTCGAATACCGCGCTGAGCAGTGGTCGACCGGGCGGGCACCGCCGTGGTTGGCAGGTCAACGCCGACTGGCAATGGCCTGTGCCGCATGGCATTTTTCGCAGTCAGCTGAATTACACGCGGCTGCAAGATCAAGCTGGGTACAGTCCTTTGCTTGCCAATGGAGTCGACCGCTGGCTGGAGCGCAGCTACCTTTTGATGCAATACCAGCGCCCAGTACAACCGGGCATGACCTTCTTGGCCAGCTTCTATCACCAGTATCAGCGAAGCAATGTTGCGCTGTTCGACACCCTCGACAGTTCCCTCGAATTCGGTCTTAGCTTTGCCTTTTGAAAGAGCTACATAATTCTTAAAAAATAAACGCTTACAAATAAGACTTAAATCAAGAAAGAGGTTGTCTTGGCTGCTGTCTCCAAGTAATATCGGCGAGCGTGTCCGCTTGTGGCCGGTTTTTGCGCTGGCGACCAAGTGGGTTTATCTCGGGTAAGCACGTTCATTTCAGTCTTTGTGATTGTCGTCACACCGGCCTGGAATCGAGTTGCGTATCCTTGGAACAACCGAATGGGGTCATCCGTCAGTTTGCTCTGGCGAGTCACAATCGGAAAAAACAATTTGGATCCAATCAAGGAGCTTTACAAATGGCGATTACCGTCGAACAACGTACCGCGATTATCGAACTGGTAGTGGGCATGTTTGGTGCCGCACCAGGTGCCAATGTCCTGTCAGACCTGGTTGCTGCATATGAAGCAGGCAGTTCTCTCAAGCAGATCGCAGCGAACCTGGCAAAGAGCGATCAATTCAAGGGCATCTTCCCGACATTCATGACCAATGGCGAGTTCGCCACCAAAGTAGTTGATCAGCTCGTCGGCTCCTCAGTCGTCGCTGCTGAAAAAGCTGCTGCCGTTACCTTGCTGACTGCCCAGCTCAACTCCGGCAAGTCACGTTCAGACGTGTTCGTCGATGCCATTTCCGCGTTGAATGCTGTGGCCTCTACCAATGCTGCATGGGGCAATGCGGCCGTTGCGTTCGACAACAAAGTCGCCGCTGCAGTTTATTACTCTGTTGACAAGCAGCTGAGTGGCGCATCATTGGCCGCACTGCAGGCAGTGGTTTCCAGCGTTACCAACAGCACAGCAAGTCTGGATGCCGCGAAAGCAGCTGCTGATGCTGCTGCAGCGCCGGCACCAGCGCCGTCACAGACTTTCACGCTGACTGCAAGTGCGGCGTCTGTCGACGAGGG